>JABBNV010000014.1 GCA_019352125.1 Acidobacteriota bacterium
GGCCAGCTTCGTGGCGTTACTCGAGGTACTTTTCGCGGTTGTTTGGGCGTGGCTACTGCTGGGGGAACTGCCCCGTCCCATCCAACTGTTGGGCGGGGTGCTCATTGTGAGTGGCGTGATTCTGGTGCGCATTGAGGACCTGCGCGGAACTCCCACGCCGGAACTGAACCACCTCAATGACCTGGAACCGCTGCCCGTCCAGCTGGTGCCGTAGCCGTTCCCTTAGTCCTTTTGGAGCGGTCCGGGTGGTGCTTACCGGTCATGGCGGGTGGGTGTGAATCTACGTAGCCGCAGCGAGTTGGCCACCACCAATACCGAACTGGCTGCCATGGCGGCCCCGGCGATCATGGGATTCAGCAAGCCGAAGGCGGCAACGGGAATGCCGATGACGTTGTAGGCGAAGGCCCAGAAGAGGTTGGTCTTGATAATGCGTAGGGTGGCGCGGCTGAGTTCAATGGCAGTGGCCACCTGACCCAGCGAGCTGCCCATCACCGTAATGTCTGCGGCTTCGATGGCCACATCCGTTCCGGATCCCATCGCGATGCCCAGATCTGCCTGAGCCAAGGCAGCTGCGTCATTGACGCCGTCGCCCGCCATAGCCACTGTTGCCCCGGCCGCTTGCAATTCGCGGATTACAGCTACCTTGCCCTGGGGGTGAACGCCAGAGCGCACGTCCTGTACATCGATGCCAACGGCCGCCGCTACCGTAGCAGCTACCGCAGCGTTATCACCGGTCACCAAATACGGGCGGAGACCCAAATTCTTCAGCGCGGCGATGGCGTTCGCGGAGCCGTCCTTGACCGTGTCTTTGAGGCTGATGATGCCGGCGGGGGTATTGTCGATGGCCACCCAGACAGCGGTAGCGCCGCTTGCTTCGGCCTGTTGTAGCTGGTCCAGTTCGCGAGCGGTGGGAACCACCTGATTGTCCCGCAGCCAGGTATCGCGGCCCACCACCACAACATGGCCGTTGACGGTGGCTCTGACCCCTCCGCCGGGGGCGGACTGGAAATCACTGACGACTGCCAGCCGCTGGGAGGCGCGGGCGCTCGCGGCAATGGCTGCACCCACGGGATGTTCCGAGTGAGCCTCCACCGCTCCGGCCATGGCCAGAACTTCTGCCTCATCCATGGATCCGAGGGGAATTACCCGTTCTACGCTCAGTGAGCCGGAGGTCACCGTGCCGGTTTTGTCCAGCACAATCGTGTCCACAGTGCGGGTATCCTCCAGGACGGCCGGGCCCTTGATCAGGATGCCCAACATGGCCCCACGGCCCGTTCCTGTCAGTAAGCCAACGGGGGTTGCCAAGCCTAGTGCGCAGGGGCAGGCAATCACCAGAACTGCCACCGCCGCGGTAAAGGCCTGCGTTAGATCACCGGTGAAGATGAGCCACAGCACGAAGGTCAGCACGGCTATACCCAGCACCACGGGAACAAATACTGCGCTGATCCTGTCCGCCAGGCGGGCAATGGGGGCTTTGCCCGATTGCGCGTCGCTGACCAGACGCCCCATCTGCGCCAGCGTGGTCTCTTGCCCCACGCGGGTGGCCCGGACCACCAGCCGCCCCGTGGTGTTCAGGGTGGCGCCCGTCAGGGCAGCACCTTCGGACACCTCCACAGGCAGTGATTCGCCGGTAATGAGGGAGCTATCAATGGCGGATTCACCCTCCAGCAGCAGCCCATCGGTGGCCACCTTTTCGCCCGGTCGGGTGACGAAGACGTCGCCCACAACCAGCTGGCTAATGGGGATCTGTTCCTCAATCACGTCGGTGGTGCCATATCCCCGCAGGACGGTAGCATCCTTGACGCCCAGATTCAGGAGGGACTTCAACGCATCGCCAGCTTTGGCCTTAGCATTCGCCTCCAGATACCTACCCAGCAGCAGGAACGTGGTCACCACGGCGGCCACCTCAAAATAGAGCGCCCCACCGGCATGGCCCGCCATGGATGCGCCCATGCCGGGATTCAGCAACAGACTCACCAGCGAATAAAGGAACGCCGCAGTGACTCCAATGGATACCAGTGTGTCCATGGTGGAGGCGCCATGCCTGGCGTTGATGGCCGCCGCCCGGTGGAAAGGCCACGCTGCCCACGTCACTACCGGCGTCGCCAGTACCAATGCCAGCCAACCCCAGTTGGTGAAATGGAGCGGCTCGATCATGGACAGAAGGAACAGCGGAGTGGTTAGTACCGCAGCCACAATGAGCCGAGGACGCAGAGCTGCTGCCGTGCCGCCGTGGTTCATATGGTCGTTCGGGTCCATCCCGTCCATGGAACCGTGGTCGTGGCCAGCCTCAGCGGAGCCGTGTTGGTGAGCGGGATGCACCGCTGCCGGTGCAGCCGGTGCGCGCTTGATGCTTGCCTTGTAGCCGGTGGCGTTGACGGTTTCCACGATCTCTTGATCGGTGATTCCTTCCGGAACCATCACCCGAGCGCTTTCCAGCGGCAGGTTTACGGACGCGCTCACGCCCTCCAGCTTGCCCAGTTTCTTTTCCACTCGCGCCACGCACGAGGCGCAGGTCATTCCGGAGACATTGAGGTCAAGAACGCGAAGGGTGGGCGAGCTGTTGGGGATGGTCATGATCTTCCTAAGCCTCGTTGGCGACGACGACGTACCCCGCTTCAGCGATTGCCTCGCCAATTTCGGCGTCAGAGATGTGCATATGTGACTTGATAGTGGCAGTTGAAATGCCACCGGCGTTGAGGTCGATGGACACGTCGTCAACCCCCTTAAGTGAGGTGAGCTCTTCGGTGACGGCATTGACGCAGTGGCCGCACGTCATTCCGGAGATGCTGACGTTGGTGAGAATCGGTTCCATGATGTCTCCTTGGTTGGGTGTGAAGCGTTCTTTGGGTCGTGAAAAATTAGCGCAATAGCCGACCGATGGCATCGGTTGCTTCTTGAACCTTGGCTGCTACCAGCTCTGGCTGACCAGTGGCCGCAGATTCTTGGGCTGCTCCTACTACACAGTGGCCAATGTGATCCTGGACAAGCCCCAAACTCACGGCGTGCAGGGCCTTATTGATGGCAGCCACCTGCGTGAGGATGTCAATACAGTATTTGTCCTCCTCCACCATCCGGGCGATTCCTCGCACCTGGCCCTCAATGCGCTTGAGGCGGCGAAGATAGGCTTCCTTGTCCTCGGAGTATCCGTACTTGGTGTGTTCCTCAACAGTGCTGCTCATGCCATCAAGTTATACCCCTGGGGGGTATGTGTCAAGTACCCCCTAGGGGTATAACTTTAACAAAAAATCTCTTGCCAACGGTCGGCGCTGGTGGTCGAATGAGGTATGAATACCAAGCAAACAATGCTGTTGGCGGTTGGTACAAAAAAGGGGTTGTGGCTGGGGACCAGCACGGACCGGCAAGCGTGGACATTTACGGGCCCGCACTTCTTGATGCATGAGATTCCCAGCATCGGCATTGACACTCGAGATGGCAAGACGCGCATTTTGGTGGGTGTTCGCAGTGAGCACTGGGGGCCCACCGTGGTGCATTCAGATGACCTGGGAGCCACGTGGAGTGAGCCGGAGAGCGGAGCCATAGTCTTTCCGCCAGACACTGATGCAGCGTTGGCACGGGTCTGGCAGCTCCAGCCGGACACTCAGGACAGGCCTGGCGTGGTGTGGGCTGGTGCCGAGCCCATCTCGCTGTGGCGATCCGACGACGGCGGGAGTCACTTCGAACTCAATCGCGGGCTCTGGGACCACCCACATCGCACTGAGTGGGCTGAGGGTTATGGCGGCGGAGCCATCCATTCGGTGCTGCCCAGCCCCACGGAGGACACTATTCATGTGGCGATGAGCACCGGTGGCGTCTATCGCAGCGACGATGGCGGTGCCAGCTGGATCCCCCGCAATGTGGGGATCTCTGCCGGGTTTGACCCGGATCCCTCCCCGGAGTTTGGACAGTGCGTGCACAAGATTGCCCGCGACGCACAGGAACCCCACCGCTTGTTCGCGCAGAATCATGGCGGTGTGTACCGCAGTGATGACAATGCTGACACGTGGGTTTCCATTGCCGAAGGCTTGCCTGCGGACTTTGGCTTTGTGATGCTCGCGCATCCCCGGCGCTCCAACACCGCATGGGTGATCCCGATAAAAGCGGACGTCGAACGCATTCCGCCCGAGGCAAAGTTGGCAGTGCACCGTAGCGACGACGCTGGCGGAACGTGGACTCGGCTAGATGTTGGCCTGCCCGAATCCGAATACAACGTGGTGCTCCGTGATGCCGCCGCAGTGGATACTGCTGAGCCCGTGGGCGTGTATTTCGGTACGCGTGGCGGGTCTGTCTATGCCAGCGCGAACGAGGGCACTGAATTCACTGAAGTGCTCTCGCACCTGCCGGACGTGCTCTGCGTGCGTGCCGCCGTCGTCGTGGCCTAACGTGACAGCCCAAACAGCCGACAACCCAGCCGCAAACCCTGCTCCGATTTCCGTGGTCATTCCGGGACCATTACAACCGTTCGCAGGCGATGCCCCTGTACTGGAGGTAGACGTTGAGGGTCCGGTGAGCGTGCGGGAGCTACTGGACGTCATGGGCCATGAGTACCGAGTCTTCAATCGCCGCATCCGTGATGAACGAGGAGTGGTCCGCCGGTACGTCAACCTCTACGTAGCAGGCCAAGACGTTCGGCAGCTCGGTGGGCTGGATGCCATGGTGCAGCCGGGTGACGAAGTTCTCATTATCGCGTCCGTGGCTGGCGGGTAGATTAGAAGTGAGCGCATGATCTAGTCACCACTGCGTAGTCACAATGCTAAGGAGCGCCTCCATGGCCAAAGAACTTGCTACCGCCCTGATTGCCCAGTTGCAAGCCGCTGGTGTGGACCGGATATATGGCGTGGTGGGGGATAGCCTTAACCCTTTGGTGGACGCAGTGCGCAAAACCGGTGGAAGTGCCGCCGGTGGGATCGACTGGATTCACGTGCGCCACGAGGAAGCCGCGGGCTTTGCCGCCGGCGCGCAGGCCCAACTGACCGGGAAACTGGCCGTCTGCGCCGGTTCGTGTGGACCGGGAAACCTCCACCTGATGAACGGGCTCTATGACGCCAACCGCACCGGGGCTCCCGTGCTGGCCATCGCCTCCCACATTCCGAGCAAGCAGATTGGCAGCGGATTCTTCCAGGAGACGCACCCGGACCGGATTTTTGATGAGTGCTCCGTGTATTCCGAGCTCGTCAGTACCGCTGATCAAGCGCCACGGGTGATGCACAACGCGATCAGCCATGCTGTAGGCCGTCAGGGCGTGGCCGTAATCACCCTCCCGGGGGACGTGGCCAGCCTGAATGCCACGGTGGAGGCGCCGCTGTACAAGCCCGTGGTTCGTGGCACAGTGGTACCCGCGGCGGAAAGTCTTGCGCAACTGGCCGAGGCCATCAATAAGGCCACCAAGGTAGCCATTTTTGCCGGATACGGAGTGCGCGGTGCCCACGATGCTGTGCTAGCCCTTGCCGAAAAGGTCAAGGCGCCCATTGGGCACAGCCTCCGGGGCAAGGACTTCATCCAGTACGACAATCCTTACGATATTGGTATGACGGGGCTCCTGGGTTATGGAGCTGCCTCCGCGGGCATTGAAGACGCGGATCTGCTGGTGCTGCTGGGTACTGACTTTCCCTACGATCAGTTCCTGCCAGATACGCGTACGGCCCAGGTAGACAGCACTCCGGAGCACCTGGGCCGGCGCACGGACGTGGACATCCCGGTCCATGGGGATGTGCTGCCCACCTTGGAGGCGTTGCTCCCGCTGCTCAAGGTGAAGACCAATGACAGGTTCCTGAAGGACATGCTGAAAAAGCATGATCGGTTGATGAACAAGGCAGTGGGCGCGTATACCCGCAAAGCAGACACGCTGATGCCGATCCATCCCGAATACGCAGCGTCGGTGCTGGATCAAGTGGCAGCCAAGGACGCAATTTTTACTGCCGATACGGGAATGTGCAACGTCTGGACCGCCCGGTACATCAACCCGTTGGGGACCCGCCGACTGATTGGCTCCTTCCTGCACGGTTCCATGGCGAATGCCTTGCCCCAGGCCGTCGGCGCGCAGCTTGCCTATCCAGACCGGCAAGTCATTTCGGTATCGGGCGACGGCGGACTCTCCATGCTGTTGGGTGAGCTGATTACCGCAGCCACGCATAAGCTCCCGTTGAACGTGGTGGTGTTCAACAACTCCACCTTGGGCATGGTCAAGCTGGAAATGCTGGTGGATGGCCTGCAGGACTTTGGCGTGGACGTGCCGGACGTGAATTATGCGGCTGTGGCTAAGGCTCTGGGGTTCCACGCCGTGCGCGTCACTGACCCGCGAGAGATTGAAGGCGCCTACCGCGAAGCCTTCGCGCACCCAGGACCATCACTCGTGGAGCTGATTACCGATCCGAACGCCCTTTCCATCCCGCCCAAGATCAAGGGTGCTCAGGTGGTTGGCTTTGCCACGGCCATGTCGAAGGTGGTGCTGAACAAGGGTGCGGGCGAGGCCGTGAGCATGGCGCGCAGCAACATGCGCAACATCCCCCGCGGCTAGGCCCCGTTGGTCGGGCTTCGCAGTTGCCCGAGCAGCGTCAGGAACCCAGTAGGACTGTTGTGAACATGGTCCGGGATTGCCTAACGTGGCAAAGTGTTGGAGAAACTTACAGCCTAACTAGACTGCGAAAACCACCCTTTCGGCAATGAGGTATTCATGCAAGAAGATGCGACACGAGAAGCGGGACCGGTCAGCGCCAAGTGGACCTGGCCAAGTGCCGTGGTTGGAGCTCTGGTTGTTGCGCTGGTCTTACTATTTTGGCTGCTCTCGGAGGGTGCGATCAGTCATGGACTGGCGCTTGTGGGTATTCCCTCTTGTTTCCTCGGCATCGCGGCGTTAGTGACCTATGTGGCGATATCGAGGCAGCGAAAGTAGCCTTCGGCCCCCACTTGTCGGCGACGGCTAGCCCCACTGATTCAATCGTTCCGGCGAAGTAGGAATTGGGGTCCGCGCGTGGCCTCGAGGGCCAATGCCTGTTACCGGCCGTCACTTCTTGGCGTTTAGACGTCCTTGAGGTGATCCACCAGCGTGGCCGCGATTCCGGTGTACGTTCCGGGCGTGAGGGCCAACAACCTGGCTTCAGCCTCGTTTGAGAGCCCAAGGCTGGAGACGAATTCTTGCATGCGGGCGGCGTCAACGCGCTGCCCGCGGGTGAGATCCTTGAGACGTTCGTAGGGGTTCTCCATGCCAGCAACGCCTGCGACGGCTTCGGCGCGCATGACCATCTGAATGGCTTCGCCCAAGACCTCCCAGTTGTGGTCCAGATCCTCAGCGAGCACTGCCTCGGCGGTGTCCAGCCGGCCCAGGCCGCCCGCAACGTTCGAGATGGCCAGCAGGGAGTGGCCAAAGGCCACGCCAATGTTGCGCTGGCTGGAGGAGTCGGTGAGGTCACGCTGCCAGCGGCTGGTCACGAGGGTGGCTGCCAGGGTGTCCAGGAGCGCGCAAGAGATTTCAAGGTTGGCTTCGGCATTTTCGAACCGAATCGGGTTCACCTTGTGCGGCATCGTGGAGGATCCGGTGGCGCCCGCTACGGGGATCTGGGCAAAGTAGCCAATGGAAATGTAGCTCCATACATCCGTGCAGAAATTGTGCAGAATACGGTTGAACCGGGCCATATCTGCATATAGCTCGGCCTGCCAATCGTGACTCTCAATTTGAGTGGTGAGCGGGTTCCACGTCAGCGAAAGGCCCTCCACGAAAGATTTGGATACCTGCTGCCAGTCCACCTGAGGCGCGGAGGCGTAGTGGGCGGCGTAAGTTCCCGTGGCGCCATTGATCTTGCCCAAGTATTGGGTGGCAGCAATGCGTTCCAGCTGACGGTTCAAGCGGTGAACCACGACGGCGAGTTCCTTGCCCAAGGTGGTGGGCGTGGCTGGCTGTCCATGCGTACGGGACAGCATGGGAATATCCTTGTTCTCCCGTGCCATCTCTGCGATTTTCGCTACCAGAACCTTGGCCGCGGGCAGCCAGACGTTTTCCACCGCGCCCTTGACGCCCAACGCGTAGGACAAGTTATTGATGTCCTCACTGGTGCAGCCAAAGTGCACTAATGGGCGCAGCTCTTCGATGCCAATTCCGGCTAGCCGGTCACCAATGTAGTACTCCACAGCCTTGACGTCATGCACCGTGGTTTTTTCGATAGCGGCCAACTCGGTGACCGAATCGGCGTCGAACTCCGTAACGATTGCGCGCAATTGTGCCTGCGCATCCGCGCTCAGCGGAGCCGTGCCGGGGAGCACCGAATTGCTGGTGAGGTGGATTAACCACTCAACCTCCACGGCTACGCGGTCACGGTTCAGCGCCGCCTCGGAGAGGTAATCCACCAGCGGGGCAACCGCCGGACGATACCGGCCATCCATGGGCCCCAAGGCAATGTTCCCTGCCGGGTCAGCGAGCGTGATTCGTCCAGCAGGAGTGCGGACGGTAGTGGAATCTGCGGAGAAGTCAGCCATACCCCAATTCTTTCATGACCCAGGCAGAACTGCCGCCTCACTGGGCGGATACGTCCTCCACAGCTGGCCTACAGGCACTTGCTGCGTACATAGGTGATGACTCAGCAAGGCTGGTAGGGATGCCCGTTCTACGGTGGCACCAGTGGATGGTTCTTCACATCCTTTACTAGTTCAGGGTTTTACTTCTAGCAGAAAGGTGGGCGGCACATGTGGGCTACTCCGGGGTTTGGTGAGCCCAACGCTGCGGTGTATTTAGCCCTTGCCGCAGTGCTTGGAAATGTTGAATCCGAGCTCTTGTATCTTCAGGGTCAGACCGAGTCTGCGGGCTGTATTCAGTGGCAATCCAAGGGCGCAGATGCCTTCCGTTCCGAGCTGGCCGCTTGCGCATCCACGGTCCGCCAGGCTGCGGACCAAGTGGCAGAAGCGGCCGCTAATCTAAATCAGCAGGCCCGGTGGGTGGACTCCTTGCAAAGTTCACCGCCGTTGGAATCGGGCATGCCGTGGTGATGCCGTTGTGAAGCCGCCAATATTTGATCCGCCCGCTGTCTCCACCTCCAGCAACGGGTTCAGCGTGGTGGGAGGGGTGGGTGGCACTACGTTTGGCTTCCAGGAGCTGGAACGCGCCGCCTGCGCGCTTGACGCCGTGGTTGGCGCTCTCACGCAGGCCCGCGGGGAGCTGCAGGGTGTTTATGCGGATTTTATTCACTATGCGCAGGCCATGGTGCCGTATCCCGGTGCCGCCGTGGATGAACTGGCGGGAACAGTCACCGCGGTGGCACACAGCATGGAGACGCTGGCGAGTTTGAGCTCCAAGGTGCGAGCGGCCAAGCATAACTATGACCAGGTGGAGGGCACGGTGGCGGCCCTCATCCAAGGGGATGATGCCTGGCGCAGCTGGCTGGACGGCGTCACGCTGAGTGGGGCATTGCTCATAGGCGCGGCCAATTGGGCGCGGCATCCGGCGGATTCAGCTATGAATGACCCCGTGATGGCGGCCATTCTCGAGCTCACGGCTGAAAGAGTGGGCTCCCGACCCGGTCACATGGGGCTGCGGGACAACGCTCAAATATTGGTGGCGCAACTTCCACCAACGCTGTTTGCCGCCGCAACTGGGTATTCGGCGGCGGGCTGGGCACCCGGTAGGCATATTGGGGGAGCACTGGAGCGGAGGGGAATCCCTTCGGCGAGTGCCGCCAGTAAGATCCTGTTGCAGCTAGCCACTGGGGCTCACCTATTCACGAATAGCCCGCTCACGGTGCAGGAGGTTCAGCCGGAGCGGACGGGTACAACAGGCCAGAATGCAACCGGGCAGCGGGTCCTGGCACCCAATTTGCACTCCATGTATAGCGGCGTTCAGGATGCGTACACGGTGGCGGATTCTGCGGTGGTGGTGACCAAGGTGGAAAAACCGGACGGGCTTGTTACCTTCGTGGTGGACATCCCGGGCACCGAAGATTGGCAAACGCCGGATTCTGAATCCCTTTTTGATATGGAGGGAAACTTGACGGGGATGGCGGCGGCGCAGCTGGCCCAAGTGAAGGAACTGGTGGCTACTGCGCTGGCTCGAGCTGGTGCAAGAACCACTGACGCCGTCATTCTCAATTCACACAGCGGTGGCGGCATCAATGCTGCGGCTATGGTGGCCGACCCGGATTTCATGAAGCTCTTCAACGTCCAAATGCTCAACGTTGCCGGTGCTCCCATGGGGTACTTCCCGATTCCGTCGAAGGTTAGCGTGCTGGCGCTGGAGAACGTGGATGATGCGGTGGCCGGTTTGGACGGCGTTCCCAATCCAGACGCCGTCAACCTGGTGACTGTCACTACCGGGCAGCGACCGGGGGCCGATCACCTGGACGTGGTGCCGCGCGTGATGAATGCTCACGCCATTGACGCCTATAGTCACGACGCGTTGGTGCTGGATTCAAGCAAAAACCCCTCCGTAGCGGCGCATACTCAGAAACTACGGGAGTTATTAGGTAGCTCCACTGATGCTGGAATCGCGCTCGCAGCAGGGACCACGGTGAGCGTGCATATCTTCCAGGGACGGGATGCACCAGTAACAGCCAAGTCGACGCTCACGCCAACCGGACAGGTTAGCAAGTCAACCTCGCCGCCCAGCCAATCAGCTGGTCAAGATCCAGCCAAAAAGTCAGTCCCCCACTAGCAACAGCAACGCTAGTTGCGGCGGCTGCGCCGGTTGACGCCTGTAATTGCAGAAGCAATCAGGGAGATCACGGTAATAATGAGGGCGGCGAGCACCGCCGTCCAAAAGAACGTGTCAATGTGCAGCGCCACGGTGGTATAGCTACTGAGCCAGGCCGTCAGCCACAACATAGCCGCGTTGATGATCAGAGTGAATAAGCCCAAGGTCAAGATGGTCACCGGAAGGGAGAGCAATGAAACGATCGGCTTCACCAGCGCATTGACCAAGCCGAAGATCAGCCCAATAAAAAGGAATGCGAGCACGGTGGCCACCGTGCTGCTCCCCTGTGCCAGAGACAGCGTGCCGCCCGTACTCACGGTGAAACCAGGGAGCACCCAACTGGTGATCCACAGGGCCAGCGCATTGATGATGACGCGAATAATGAACCTCATGATCTGTTCATAGTCCCACACGGCAGGAAACGGCGCGAGTACTTTGGGCTGGCGATTAAGCTTGTCTCATGACTGAATCGAACCCCACCACCGATGCTGTGGTTCAAGCGCCCGGAGTGAGCCCCCGGCACGTCTTGAGCAAACTTCCCAAGTATGCCGCGGGCAAGCCCCCGGCAGTAGTGGAAGGGTTAATGGCCTACAAGCTTTCCTCCAACGAGAATCCGTTGCCGCCGCTTCCCGCCGTACTGGCGGCTATCGCGGAGCAAACAGCGATTAACCGCTACCCGGACCCACTCAGCACAAAGCTTCGCAACGCCTTGGCCGCTTTCCTTGACGTCCCCGCGGAAGATGTTGTCACGGGGGCGGGCAGCCTTGGTGCTCTGAACCAGTTGTTGGCGGCCTTTGCCGGGCAGAGTGACGAGGGCGTGGCTGACGAAGTGATTTATGCGTGGCGTTCCTTTGAGGCCTATCCGATCAGCGTTGGCCTGGCCGGGGCACAGAGTGTTCAGGTGCCGCTGAACGCTGATGGCACGCACGATCTGGATGCCATGGCAGCAGCCGTGACGGATCGCACCCGCGTGATTTTGCTATGTACCCCCAACAACCCCACTGGTCCCGTTCTGACCACCGCTGCCGTTGAAGATTTTGTGAGGCGGGTACCCGCCAACGTTATTCTGGTCATTGACGAGGCGTACCAGGAGTTTGTGCGGGACGACAGCGCGGTGGATGGCGTGAGCATCTACCGCAAGTACCCCAACGTGGTGGTGTTGCGGACGTTCTCCAAGGCGCACGGATTGGCAGGCCTGCGGGTGGGTTACTCCATCTCCAACCCAGAGGTAACGGCGTCCCTTCGGGTGGCCAACCCGCCGTTTAGTGTTTCCAACGTTGCGGAGCAGGCAGCCGTTGTCTCTCTGGAACATTTCGAAGAAGTGGCCCAGCGAGTCCAAAGCATTGTGGATGAACGTGAGAAAGTCGTAGCTGGCCTGAAGGACCTCGGCTGGGACTTCCCGGATGCGCAGGGAAATTTTGTGTGGTTGGCACTCGGTGAACAAACGCAGGAGTTTGCCCAACGTGCGGAGGCCAAAGCCTTGAGTGTCCGTGCGTTTGGCGACGAAGGCGTTCGCGTCAGCATCGGTGAACCGGAGGCCAACGCCAGGCTCCTTGAACTATGTGCGGAATTTCGCAGTCCCGACTCCCCTTCGTAGCGACACCATTGGACAGATAGCCCCGGTCAGCCGCTAAAGTTGTGTGCAGTAGTTAGTCATATGCCTCAAGGGGAATGCATTCCGTTTGAGGCATATGTTTGAGCAATCGGCTGCAAAGGCTGCGGCGGATCAGGAGAAGGTATGGCTGAAGTGCACCTACCCACCACCGAATTTGAGGAAGCCGACGCCGCACATGGCAACCAGCATGGCGTCACCGATGAACCCAACGCAGACGCCGAGCCGATGGTCTCCCTCCTTTCAGTAGAGGGTGAACTGACGAGGGATGAGACGTACAGCCCCTACCTTGATGCACTCAGCGCCGAAGAGCTCCTTAGCTTCTACTCGGATATGGCGACTGTTCGACGCTTTGACCAGGAGGCCACTGCCTTGCAGCGGCAGGGTGAACTGGCCATGTGGGTGCCGATGACCGGCCAGGAAGGTGCGCAGATTGGCTCCGGCCGCGCATCGAAGCCTGCTGATTACATCTTCCCCACCTACCGTGAACATGGCGTGGCCCTGACGCGCGGGCTGGATCTGTCCCTCCTGCTCCGTCAATTCAGGGGTGTTTCCAACGCAGGGTGGGACCCGCGGGAGACGAACTTCCACATGTATACCCTAGTGCTCGCGGCTCAAACGCTGCATGCCGTTGGCTACGCCATGGGCATGGCCAGAGACGTGGCAGCCGGGCTGGCCGAGGCCGCCGCCACCATTGCCTACTTCGGTGACGGTGCCAGTTCCGAGGGGGACGTCCACGAATCAATGGTGTTTGCCGCGTCCTACCAGGCTCCGGTGGTGTTCTTCTGCCAGAACAATCGTTGGGCCATCTCGGTTCCTTTTGAGGTGCAATCCAAGGTTCCCTTGGTACGCCGCGCTGGTGGCTACGGTTTTCCGGGAATTCGCGTGGACGGCAATGACGTGCTGGCGGTTTATGCTGTCACGCAATGGGCGCTTGAACATGCCAGAAGTGGCAAGGGGCCGGTACTGATCGAGGCTGATACCTACCGGCTGGGCGCCCATACGACGGCGGACGATCCCACCAAATATCGTGACAGGGCTCAAGAGGACGCTTGGCGCCTCAAAGACCCGTTGCTCCGCTTGGAAAAGTACCTGCGGTCGCTGGGTCTTGCGGATGACGAGTTCTTTGCCAAGGTCAGCGCTGTAGGAGATGAGTTGGCCGCACACGTACGCGCCGCCGTCGTCACCATGAGCGCGAAAGATATTGGCGCCTCCTTTGCCAATGTCTACGCAACCGCGCATCCGCTGATTGCTGAAGAATCTGCCTGGCAGCGCGCGTATGAAGCGTCCTTCGCTGACGCCGAAGGGGTAGCCGAGTGACTACTATGACCATGGCCAAGGCCATCAACGCCGGGCTCCGTGCCACGCTGGCCAACAACCCCAAGTCCCTCCTCATGGGGGAGGACATTGGGGATCTGGGTGGCGTATATCGAGTCACCGAAGGCCTCAAGAAAGAGTTTGGCGCGCACCGCGTCATGGACACGCCGCTGGCCGAGTCCGGGATTGTGGGCACGGCCATTGGGTTGGCGCTGCGCGGCTACCAGCCAATCTGTGAGATCCAGTTTGACGGTTTTGTGTTCCCTGCGTTCAACCAAATCACCACGCAGCTGGCCAAAATGCACTCCCGAAGTGAAGGCAATCTGCACGTTCCCGTGGTGATTCGCATTCCGTACGGCGGTGGCATTGGCTCCATTGAGCACCATTCTGAGTCCCCTGAGGCGCTGTTTGCGCATACCGCGGGGCTGCGCATTATCACTCCGTCAACCCCGGCAGATGCATACTGGATGATCCAGCAGGCCGTGGAGTGCCCGGACCCGGTGATTTTTTTTGAGCCCAAGCGACGCTATTGGCTCAAGGGTGATGTTGACACTGAAACCGCAGGCCAGGATCCCTTTACCGCATCCGTGGTTCGCGCGGGAACGGACGCAACGGTGGTGGCCTATGGCCCGCTGGTTCCCGTGGCTCTTTCCGCTGCGGAGGCCGCGGCAGCGGATGGCCACAGCGTAGAGGTGATTGACCTGCGCTCACTCTCTCCCATTGACTTTGACACCATTGAGGCTTCGGTGAAGAAGACCGGACGGCTTATTGTGGCTCATGAGGCACCGACTTTTGGTGGCTTGGGTGGAGAAATCGCTGCACGAATTTCCGAACGGTGCTTTTACTCTCTTGAGGCGCCCGCGATCCGGGTGGGTGGCTTCCATATGCCGTACCCGATCGCCAAGGTGGAAGAGAGCTACCTGCCTGACATTGACCGCATTCTTGAGGCGCTTGAGCGCGCTTTCGCATACTAGGAGTCACGCAGTGTCCGAGCTAAAGAGCTTTAAACTTCCCGACGTCGGCGAGGGTCTCACTGAGGCCGAGGTGGTCTCCTGGCACGTCAAAGTGGGTGACGTGGTGGCCGTCAATGACGTGATTTGTGAGATCGAAACCGCCAAATCCCTGGTGGAGTTGCCGTCCCCGTTTGCCGGCCGCGTTGAGGCTCTGCTGGTTCCTGAGGGGGAAGTCACTCCGGTGGGAACGGAGATTATTCGGATAGCTACTGGTTCGGCGGATTCAGTGGGTTCCGTGGAGGAACCAGATTCGGCTAGTGAGCCGGAAGTCAACCCTGCGCCGTTGGTCGGCTCTGGTCCCAAGGCCGACGCCGTTAAGCGTCGTGCGCGGAAGTTCCCTCTTGCAGGCGTCACCACGGAGGCTCCTGTCCCTGCCTCAGCGAATGGCGACGTATCGTCGTCTTCCGCGCGGCCCCTGGCCAAGCCTCCTGTTCGCAAGGCGGCCAAGGATCTGGGCATTGACCTGGCCGAGGTGATGGCTACGGGTGTCCGTGGCGAAGTGACCAAAAAAGACCTTCTGAGCCACCAAGAACAGCGTTCCAGCGGCGCGTCTGTTCAACAGGCTGCTAGCGGGCGCAGTGCGTCGTCCGGACAGGCATCGCCCGGGCAGCGCATCGAACGCATCCCGGTCAAGGGCGTCCGCAAGGCCACTGCCACCGCAGTGGCTCACAGTGCGTTCACCGCCCCACACGTCAGTATCTTCTTGGATGTGGATGCCACTCGAACCATGGAGTTTGTGGCGCGTCTGAAAGCGTCACGGGATTTCGCCGGCATCCGGGTCTCGCCCCTGCTGATTGTTGCCCGGGCTGTCATCTGGGCGGCGCAGCGCAATCCTGGTGTCAACGCCAGCTGGACCGACGACGAGATTCTGGTCAAACACTTTGTGAACCTGGGAATTGCTGCGGCAACCCCCCGTGGACTCATGGTTCCCAATATCAAGGACGCCCAGAACCTGTCTCTAAAGGAGTTGGCCGTAGCTATTGGCGAGCTGACCGCTACGGCGCGGGAGGGCAAGACCCAACCCGCTCAGATGAGCGAAGGTACCCTAACGATCACCAATATTGGAGCCCTGGGGCTGGACACGGGTACGCCGATTCTCAACCGGGGGGAGGTAGCCATCCTGGCCTTTGGAACGATCAAGCAGAAGCCGTGGGTGGTGGACGGTGCCGTGGTGCCGCGCTGGATCACTACCCTGGGCGGTTCCTTTGATCACCGAGTGGTGGATGGAGACCTATCCGCACGTTTCCTGACGGACGTTGCCGCCATCCTCGAGGAGCCCGCGCTGCTGCTGGACTGAGCCAAGTGATCGACAAGTCAGCGTGAGGGCCTGGCCCGTTACTGCGCCTGAAATTCGTTAGCTAAAGCCCCGCCAATGGGATCGCTGTCCATTGGCGGGGCTTTAGTATGCGCTCTAATTGTCACCGGCGGGCGGTAAACGGGCTCGTCAGTATTGACTCTTTTATGGTGTGAGTCAAGAGAAAAGTTGTTGCAACTGATGGAAATGGTCCCTCGCTGGGTACCGTTTAAGGACTCGTTTGATTTCTCGGTAGCTGAGCCCTTCGGTTGTGCGCCTCTTGACGTAGGTCTTCGCTGGCTCATCGAATTGCATGCGGACTTTGGTGACTATGTCAAAGGTCATGTTCAATTGCCGGTCGCCGCGTTGGTTGAGCCGATGCCTGATCGTGTTTCTTGATGATGTCTGCAAGGGTGAAACGCCGGCGAGGGAAGCGAATGCCGCCTCATTGCGCAGCCTTCCTTGGTGCAGGCTAAGTTGTGTGTGAAGTGGAGCCCCGGGCAGGTGAGTGAGCACCTCGCCACGGCGTTCCCGGACCGGCAGGAGATGCAGGTGTGCCCCGAGACGATGTAGTAGGTCCAGGGTTGCGGTCATGTATGCGCTGATACGCACCAACATTTGCGCACCGGCCGAGGTGGGAGGCGTCCCAGACGCTCCACCGCTGCTAAGAGGTCGGGGAAGATTCCGGACATGATTCCTGATCAGCGAACGACCCGCCGAGGTTTAGGACCGTGCAGTGGCTGGCCATGTGCCGTGGCGGGGATACCTTCGTTGTTACCAAGCTTGACCGCCTGGTCCGGTCGGTGAGGGATGCCCATGAAATTGTAGACGAGCTCGCTAAACGGGAAGTAAGACTCAGCATCGGCGGTTCCATCCACGACCCCACCGACCCAATGGGCAAACTCCTGTTCAACGTCTTGGCAATGATTTCCGAGTTCGAAGCTGACCTTATCCGAATGCGCACCCGCGAAGGGATGAAGGTAGCCAAGGCCACGGGTCGACTACGAGGGAAACAACCCAAACTTACCGTCAAGCAAGAAACCCACCGCCTTGACCTGCACGCCGCCGGAGAGCACAGCAAGGCTGAGTTGGCCGAGCTGTTTTCCCTCGGCCGTTCCACTGTCAACCGTGCCATTGAACGCGGCCAACGCTAGAAAACCGGCACCATCACTTCGTGATCTCTTCCTGCCACCAAGGAACGATGACGTGTGACTCTCATCGTTGCCCGACACTGCGAAAGCTCTGCCTCGGGCATTTCGCTTTTTTGCAAGCCCTATTCACGCCAGAATCGACCCCCGGATGTCGTTAGCATGAATTTCCATACCGATCTTCCTCAGACCCCTAAACCGAAACTAGCTGGCCCCATTTGCGGGTTACCATAAGTATGTACGGGTAGCTATTTTGCTATACATACACAAATGCTGGTACTATGAAATATGCAGTTAGTTAGCGGTAATGGCGCCCAAAGTGGCGGCCATTTCAGCACCGGCTCGGACGTCGAGACGGATTCACTGTTGCGGCCACACCTCAGGCTCGTCGACCAACATGAGGAGGCCCTCAGGTGGCTCGCCAACGCAGCATGGCCTGACGATGCGACTCCACCACCACTGGACCCGGTGGACACGGCCCGGTACCTTGCCGTTCTTAATCCCCACGAACTGACGCCCGATAGAAACCTGGATTACATGCAAGTCGCTGGCCGGCTGGCCAATTGGGTTTCGAGTAGACAAAACGAAGCCCTTTCCGAGTTCGCGCAAGCCAACGGTGCGGTAGCCACGCCGGACGCCGTCGATGCAGAAGTTGCCGCAGCTGCGGCTGCCGCATCTCAAACGGACGCAGCCTCTGAGGGCCCAGCAGGCAAGGCCGCACCAGCGCCTGCGGAGATCCAAGTTGACCCAACCATGTCGATTCGGAACTTCCTGCATTACCCGGCCATGGAAGTAGCCGCTGTACTGAATACCTCAGTCACCGTCGCGAGTGGGATGTGTGCCCGAGCGCTCACCATGGAACTCCTTCCAAACTCCCAGGCCCTTCACCGCGAGGGACTGATCGATCTGGCCCGGATTCGATCCATCACCTCCGGTCTGCTCCACGCACCACTATCGATGTACCGCGTACTCGATGCCGAGATTGCCAAGAAAGCACGCCAACTAACACCCAAGAAACTTGAAGCTTACGTCCGTCTTCGGGTGGAGCGACACCAAAGCCGATCACTGGCCGACCGTCACTCCAAAGCCAGAACTGAACGCAGCGTATTCTTCACCGCACTTCCTGATGGCATGGCTGAACTCACCGCCATACTTCCTGCGGTGAAGGCCCGCCAAATCTACGAGACCTTGAATGCTTGGGCCACCAGCGCGCACACTGCAGGCCAAGCCCCCAACGGTATGCCTTCCAGTGGCCTGACACCGGGTGGCAGGCCGTCGAGGTCGTTCAACAACTACCTCGCTGACGCCTTCATGGATCTATGCGACATCGCCGTCACCCTTAGTCCTGAAGCCATCAACACCACGCTGGATGAACTCGAAAACTATGAAGCCGCGGCCCGCGGATTCAGGCCAGCCGCCCCCGCCGCCGGCGTCAGGTCAGCTGGGTCCTCCGACGTATCTGATGACTCCATTCGCCGCCACTACCCGGTGGCACAAATTCAGGTCACGGTTCCTGCATTGGCCATGCTCGGACATACCAGCGAACCTGCCATTCTGGACGGCTACGGCCCCATCCCACTCGATCAAGCGATCCACCTGGCGGGAACAGCCACCAGCTGGCTAAGAATTCTCACCGACCCAGCCACCGGCCTCATCCTGGACTACGGCCAGGACCGCTACAAACCGCCCAAGGAACTGCTCGACTTTGTGCGCAATAGGGATCAAACCTGCCGCGGCATCGGATGCGATAAGCCGGCGCGATCCTGCGAAATAGACCACACCGTCCCGTTCCACCGAAAGACTTACGAGGCCAATGGCACGGCCAGACCGCCGGGAGACACTCACGCGCACAACCTTGGCTCCCTCTGCCACGGCTGCCACCACATCAAGGATGATTTGAACTCTGGTTGGACCACCACCCAACCCAGTCCTGGCCTCTTCGTCCACACCTCGCCCCACGGACGCCAGTACA
Organism: Acidobacteriota bacterium; assembly: GCA_019352125.1. Classification (GTDB taxonomy): domain Bacteria; phylum Actinomycetota; class Actinomycetes; order Actinomycetales; family Micrococcaceae; genus JABBNV01. Next base: position 19,029 of record JABBNV010000014.1, read on the forward strand.
CGAAACACCGTGACGTTCCCGCCATCGAGCCCCTCAGTAAGGCCGAATACGACGCCCTCCAGCCACTACCCGATGAGCCCCCGCCCTTCTAAGTCTGGACCGTAGGAGGGGATAGCGGCCCGAGCCGGAAATCCTCGGCTAGAGCGCGGCGATGGCGTTGGCCAGAACCGGGGCCAGCCGTCGAACGCCTTCGTAAATGGTCTCTTCGGTGGCAGCACTGAACGCCAAGCGTAGGTGCCTGCTGGGGCCCGGCGTCGTTGTAAACGCAGCGCCCGGTACAAACACCACGCCAGCATCGATGCCTTGGTAGAGCAGCGGGTAGGTGTCGATACCCTCCGGCAGCGTTACCCAGACAAAAAAGCCTCCGGCGGGGGACGTCCAGCTGACTTCGCTGGGCATGAATTCCCGCAGGGCATCCAGCAGGGCCTCACAGCGGCGCTGGTAGAGCGCGCGGTAGGTGGCTACCTGGCCGCGCCAGTCGTACTCACGAAGATATGCCGAGGCGAATAGCTGGTTGAACGTGGGTGGGCAGAGCGTCACCGCCTCGTTGGCCAGGTAGAACGTCTGCTTCAGGTGTGCCGGGACCAGGGCCCAACCAATCCGGAGCCCGGGGGCAAAAATCTTGGAGAGTGAGCCCAAATACAACACGTCATCCGGGTTATCAGCACGAAGAGGCCGGGGCAGATCGCCGTCGAACTTGAGCAGCCCGTAGGGGTTGTCCTCCAGCACTAGGATGTTGGCTGCTCGGGCAATATCCACCACTTCTTGGCGGCGTTCCGGCGCAAGCGTCACACCCGAGGGGTTGTTGAAGTTGGGGATGGTGTACAGCAGCTTGATGGTTCGGCCAGCGGCAGTCAGCGAGTCAATAGTCGCCTGCAATGCGGCGGGAACAATGCCGTCGTCGTCCACCTGCACGGAAACAACGTCCACCTGGTACGCCTCGAATGCGTTGAGCGCACCCACATACGTGGGATCCTCTACCAGCACCACGTCGCCCGGGTTGGTAAACACCTTGGCGGCAACGTCCTGAGCTGACTGCGAGCCCGCCGTGATTACTACGTTGGCTGGATCCGCGTCGGTAATGCCCTCTTCGGCCATTACCATACAGATCTGCTGGCGTAGCTCCTCGGTGCCCTGGCCGCCGCCGTATTGCAGGGCCTCCAGTCCCCGTTCACTAATGATGCGGGCCGCACTCTGCCCCAGCTCAGCGAGCGGCAAGGACTGCAGGTATGGGTTTCCGCCGGCCAGTGAAATGAGCCCGGGCTGCATGGAAATCTCGAAGACGTCCCGCACTGCAGACTGCTTGATCTTCGCGGCACGGTCCGAAATCAGGGACGCACGTGCAGGGGCTTCCTTGGTGGCATGGGCGGCGGCTCGCGCTAACGCGTCCACGCCTTCCTCGGTGAGCTGGGTGGTGGCTTCGTTGCCAATAGGTTGATTCTGGGTCACTTGGCCAGAGTACAACGAATGTTGAGCATTAGTCACCAAAAGTTTTCTAAAGCTGCTAGCGCGGCGCTGTCAGATCGCTTGTCCCGAATCGGGCGGGAAGCTTCGGCTGTTCCGTGCCGGCTCAACGGCTGAAGCTTCCCGCGGCGTTCGGGGAAGTGGTTTCTGGGAAAACACTAGGCAGCTTCGGCGGAGCTGGCGTTAGCCAGAGTATTGAGGATCCCGCCGACGGCGTCCGCCACCTCCGCGTCGTCCCTTGGGTGTAATTCGGCGAAGCGGACCACGGAGTTGGGTACGGATAGCTTCGCGTCCTCAACCACAGTGGCGCCGGCGATGGTCAGGGACTTGCGGGCGTCGTCGTGCGCCCAAACGCCTCCATACTGACCAAACGCGGTGCCAATGACGGCGGTGGGCTTGCCGCTCAACGCACTCGCGCCGAACGGGCGGGACAGCCAGTCGATGGCGTTCTTCAGCACGGCGGGCATGGTGCCGTTGTATTCGGGGGAGATGACGAGAACGGCGTTCGCTTCGGCAGCGGCTGCGCGGAGCTTGAGTGCGGCGGCCGGAACCGTGCCCTCAACATCCACGTCTTCGTTGTAGAAGGGGATGTCCTCAAGACCGGTAAAGACGTTGACGACGACGTCGGCGGGGGCCACGTGTTCGGCGGCCTCAGCGAGTTGACGGTTGGTGGAACCTTGGCGCAGGCTGCCCACGAGGGCAAGAACGTTGGTGCTGGACATGGTGTCTCCTTCTGTGGATGGAAAACCGGTGTTTGCTACCGGCCATCTAGTGAACCGCTGGGCAGCTCGAAGAGTAAACGGACTGCAGTCCGTTTATATTCCGGTGACTAGACTGGTTCCATGCCACATCCACTAATCCCCGTGGTGTCCAGGCCCGGTGATGAATATTTTGTAGCCGGGGACGTGCGAGAGCGCACCGACGCCAGCCGCAACCGTTTGCTGATTCTGCGCTCTGCCCAAGAACTGATTGCTGAACGTGGCGTGAGCTGCCTGACCATGGACGCTCTAGCGGAGAAAGCGGGCGTGGGAAAGGGTACAATTTTCCGCCGCTTTGGCAGCCGCAGTGGTCTGATGACGGCACTCCTGGACCATTCGGAGCGTGATTTCCAGCAGTGCCTGTTGTCCGGGCCGCCGCCGCTGGGCCCAGGTGCCCCAGCTCTGGAGCGGCTCTTGGCTTACGGCCGGGCCATCGTGGAAAGATTTGAGCTCACCGGAGAGCTTCAGCAGGCAGCCGATGCACAAGGATGGCGCTTGTTTGCTGTTCCTGCTCGACTTTTTCAGCATCAACACGTGGCCATGTTGTTGCGCGCGGGAGGCTGTCGAGGAGACGCGGAGCTCTTGGCTCACACACTCATGGCTGGCCTGGAGCCGCGTCTCCTGCACTACCAGCTGAAGGACGCAAACATCACCACGGAGCGCGTTGTGGAGAACTGGAATTTCATGGTGCGGGCGGTCCTCCCGACCCCTCCTTAGACTAGGGCAGCCCAATCGCCAGCGAGTTCCAAATTGTGCGCGGTGGATACGGAGTGGTGAGTCACCTGTCCAGCGGCAGTGTTGAGCCCGGCGGCTAGTGCCGTGTCCCGCGTGAGGGCCTCCTTGACGCCCAGGTTTGCCAGCGCCACGGCGTACCGCAGGGTCACATTGGTCAGGGCATAGGTAGACGTGTTGGGAACGGCACCTGGCATGTTGCCCACGCAGTAAAACAGCGAGTTGTGGACCTTGAATGTTGGGTTCTCATGGGTGGTGACGTGAGAATCCTCGAAGCAGCCGCCCTGATCCACAGCGATGTCCACCAGCACGGAGCCGGTCTTCATTCGGCTGACCATTTCATTCGTGACGAGCTTGGGGGCCTTGGCGCCGGGGATGAGCACAGATCCAATCACCAGATCCGCTTCCATCAAGGATCGGTCAATCTCCAACTTGTTGGACGCAACAGTCTTCAAGCGGCCCTGGTAGAGAGCGTCGAGTTCACGCAATCGGTTGATGTTGATATCCAAAATGGTTACGTCTGCACCGGCCCCCAGTGCCATGGCCGCGGCGTTGGTGCCGGCTACGCCAGCGCCCAGCACTACTACCTTGGCGGCGCGGACGCCGGGAACCCCGCCCAACAGAATGCCGGGGCCACCCGCAGGTGCGCTCAGAGACTCGGCCCCTACCTGTACTGACAAGCGCCCGGCCACCTCTGACATAGGTGCCAAGAGGGGCAGGGCCCGGCCGTCTTGCACGGTTTCGTAGGCGATGGCGGTGACTTCAGCCTGCAGCAGGGCCGTGGTCAGCGCCTCCTCGGCAGCAAGGTGGAGGTAGGTGAAGAGAATCAGGCCCTTGCGGAAGTAGGCATATTCGCTGGCGATGGGTTCCTTGACCTTGATCACCATGTCCGCCCGGTTCCACACATCCGCCGCGGCAGCTACTAGTTCTGCGCCAGCTTCTGCATATTCCGCGTCGGTGATGTTGGAGCCAACCCCGGCACCCTGCTCGATCAGCAGCGTATGGCCGTGGCTGGTCAGCTCGTGGACTCCGGACGCCGTGATGGCTACCCGAAACTCGTTATTCTTGATTTCCTTGGGGACACCGATGATCATGACTACTCCGGAGTTGGTGGGTGCGCGGTGTGCGCAAAGCGGCTTCATAATCGTAGAACCGGCTGTGAGCCACTCAACAGCACGTGCCAGAGGCGAAAAAGCCACATCCCTGAATTCTAGGGAATTATTCCGCAATCGCCTCAACAAGTGTCGAATCAGAAAGCGGCAAGTGTCGTCTTTGATCGAATTGATCACTAGGCTGGGGAGATGCCAACTATGGACGTCGAATCGCTCGTGGAAACAGCGGCGCAGCGATTAGCCAGAGGACTCTCACTGGAGGATCTGGACGGCGTCCTGCTTGCCTATAGTTCCAACCAGTCGCACGCGGACCGCGTACGGGTGAACTTTCTGCTCAGCAAGCGTGTGCCTGCTGACGTCAACGCGTGGCAACAGTCGCACGGTATCGCGGCGGCTGTGCGTCCCGTGGTGGTGCCCGCTAATCCCGAGCTTGGCATGCTGGGCCGGGTGTG
>JABBNV010000265.1:0-2489 GCA_019352125.1 Acidobacteriota bacterium
CCGGAGCTTTTGGATGCATTGGGCCGTGCCGACGACGAGGCGGCTGCACGCCGTGTTGGTGTCAAAGCCACCGTGGCGCTGGCACATGCTGCACTGGATGCCGGGGCTCCCGGGATTCACCTCTACACGTTCAATGAACATGCGGCGGCACTTGACGTGCTGGAGAGGTTGAATCTGTCCCGTCCAGCGCCGTTTATCCGCACCCAGGAACGCATCAGCCTTGCTGGCTGACCCCCCGCAAACAAAATTCGCAAGACTTATCTACTGAAGGATTTACCATGACTAACACGTCTTTCCCCGCTGCCTCGCTGCTTGGTTACCCGCGCATCGGCCGCCGTCGTGAGCTTAAAAAGGCCGTCGAAGCATACTGGGCGCACAAGATTGACGGCGCCGCTCTGGCTCAGGCCGCTGCGGACATTCAGACCACCACCATCAACCGGCTCAAAGAGCTGGGCCTCACCGAGCCGGCCGCGATTCCGGGCACCTTCTCTTACTACGATCAGGTGCTTGATGCCGCGGCCCACGTGGGAGCCATTCCGGCGCGCTTTGGCAACTTGCTGGACGACGGCGGTCAGCTCACCATTGATGGTTACTTCACCCTGGCGCGTGGCACGGCTACCGAGCAGCCGTTGGAAATGACCAAGTGGTTTGACACGAATTACCACTACCTAGTGCCCGAGATTGGCCCAGAGACCACGTTCGCCAAGACCAGCTCTCGCATCGTTGAGGACTTCACCTTCGCCAAAGGCCTGGGTGTGGAGACGCGCCCCTATTTGGTAGGCCCCGTAACCTTCCTGCTGCTCAGCAAGGCCAGTGAAGATGCGCCGGAGGGTTTCAACCCACTGTCCCGGCTCGATGACCTGCTGCCTGTATACGTACAACTGCTCAGTGACCTTGCCGCGGCTGGTGCCAGCTGGATCCAGTTGGATGAGCCGGCTCTCGTGGCAGATCAGGGCATTCCCACTGCAGAGCTTGCCGATGCGGTGACCCGTTCCTACGCAGCCCTTACCGCTGCCACGCAGCGTCCCTCAATCCTGCTCAGCAGCCCGTACGGCGCGTTGGATGAGCTACTTTCCGCCGTAGCAGCAACGGATGTTGAAGCAGTGCACCTTGACCTCTTTGCCGGTGCCGTTCCGGCTGTCGACCAGCTGTCCAAACTGGCTGGTAAGACGGTAGTTGCCGGGCTGGTGGATGGCCACAACATCTGGCTCAATGACCTTGTCGCATCGGCTGGCAAGCTGGCTCAGCTGCAGCGCGCGGGCCTGGACGTTGCAGTTACCACCTCCACCTCCACGCAGCACGTCCCGCATGACGTTGCAGAGGAGACTCAGCTGGGCGCGGACCTGCGCAGCTGGCTGGCCTTTGCAGATCAGAAGGTCACCGAAGTGGTGACCCTGGCCACATTGCTTACGGACCGTGAATCAGTGGAGCCGGCCATCGCAGACGCTAGTGCGCGCATTGCCAACCGTGCCGCGGCGGAAGGCGTTCGCCGTGCCGATGTACGGGAACGCACGGCTGCCCTGACCGAAGCGGATTTCAGCCGGCAGGATTACGCAACCCGTGCAACATTGCAGGCTGAGGAGCTCGGTTTGCCGCAGTTGCCCACCACCACCATCGGCTCCTTCCCGCAGACGGCGGACATCCGCTCCGCCCGTGCCCGTGCCAACAAGGGCCAGCTGACGGGCGAGGAATACGGGGACCTGATGCGTGCGGAAATCCGCCGTGTGGTGGAGCTGCAGGAGGACCTTGGCTTTGACGTGCTGGTGCACGGCGAGCCGGAACGCAATGACATGGTGCAGTACTTCGCCGAGAACTTGGACGGCTTTGATGTCACCGTGCATGGCTGGGTTCAGTCCTACGGCTCGCGCTGCACCCGGCCCTCCATTCTGTGGGGCGACGTGCGCCGTGCCCAGCCCATCACCGTGGAGTGGGCAGCGTACGCTCAGTCCCTGACCAACAAGCCCATGAAGGGCATGCTCACGGGGCCCGTCACCATCCTGGCCTGGTCCTTTGTGCGCGATGACCAGCCTCTGGGTGAAACGGCCAACCAAGTGGCCCTGGCTCTGCGCGATGAAATCACTGACCTCGAAGCTGCCGGGATCAAGATCATTCAGGTGGACGAGCCAGCCTTGCGTGAGCTCCTGCCGCTGCGCGCTGCTGCCCAGGCTGATTACCTGAAATGGAGTGTTGACTCCTTCCGCTTGGCGACGGCCGGTGCAGTTTCCGCTACGCAGATCCACACGCACCTGTGCTACTCGGAATTTGGCGTCATCATCGACGCCATCGATGCACTCGATGCAGACGTTACCTCCATCGAGGCTGCGCGATCCAAGATGGAGGTTGTCCATGACCTGCGCGAGCACGGCTTTGGCCGAGGCGTGGGCCCGGGCGTCTACGACATCCACTCGCCGCGAGTTCCCACCCAGAGTGAAGTGACCGAGTTGCTCACCACTGCCGTCGGTCAGGTTTCGACACGCCAGCTGTGGGTC
>JABBNV010000265.1:2499-2984 GCA_019352125.1 Acidobacteriota bacterium
CAACCCGGACTGCGGCTTGAAGACCCGTGGATACGCGGAAACTGAGGAGTCACTGCGGAACTTGGTTCTGGCGGCTGCAGAAGTTCGGGCCAGCCTGGTCTAGTAACAGATCCCGCTAGGGGAGAGCGGGCGGTATGTTGGTGTCATGATTGCCGACGCCGTTGCTGCCGCCCGCTCTACCTTCGACTCTGGCCTCACCAAGCCCATTGCCTGGCGTCTGCAGGCATTGGAAGCCCTGCGGGCCATGTTGGTAGATCATCAAGGTGAATTTGCCGCGGCGCTCAAGGCTGATTTGGGAAAGAGCGAAACTGAAGCATGGCTCACCGAAATTGGTTTCGTTACTGAGAACGTCACTTATTTTCTCAAACACCTCAAGGGCTGGCTCAAGGCCGAGCACGTAGCCGTGCCCCTGTCACTCCAGCCGGCCACCGCGCGGATCGTTCGCGAACCCCTGGGTGTGGTGCTGATTATCTCCCCGTGGAACT
>JABBNV010000265.1:2994-3573 GCA_019352125.1 Acidobacteriota bacterium
GGAACTACCCCGTGCAGCTACTGCTGGCACCGTTGGCCGGGGCCTTGGCCGCAGGGAACACCGCCGTGCTGAAGCCCAGCGAACTTGCTCCGGAAGTTGCCAAGGTCATGGGGGAGCTGGTCCCACAGTACCTTGCGGACGCGGTGCAGTTGGTTCAAGGTGGTGCTCCGGAAACCACTGAATTGCTCAAGGAAAAGTTCGATCACATCTTCTACACCGGCAATGGCCAGGTGGGCCGCATTGTGATGCGTGCGGCCGCTGAGCACCTCACCCCGGTGACGCTGGAACTGGGTGGAAAATCCCCGGTATTCATCGATGAAACAGTTGACCTGGCTGCCGTGTCCCGCCGCCTGGTGTGGGGGAAATTCCTCAATGCCGGGCAAACGTGTGTGGCCCCAGACTATGTCCTGACGACTCCTGGCGTCCGCGAACAACTGGTGCCGCACCTCCGCGCAGCCATTGCCGCACAGTACGGCGGAGACCCGCGGACCAGCACTGACTATTCCCGCATCATCAATGACAGGCACCACCAGCGCCTCACAGGCTTATTGGCCGATGCAGATGTAGTGACCGGTGGTG
>JABBNV010000265.1:3583-3813 GCA_019352125.1 Acidobacteriota bacterium
CCGCAACAAATTCACCACACAAACCTCCTCCGGCGGATTGAGCTTCGGCATCCCCGTGGCCCATCTACTGGTTCCCGGGTTGCCCTTTGGTGGCGTCGGCGCAAGCGGTATGGGTGGATATCACGGAAAGCACTCGCTGGATACCTTCTCCCACCGGAAGCCTATTTTGGACAAGCCGCTCATGCCGGACACCATGGGCCTGATCTACCCACCGATGACCCCGATGAAAA
>JABBNV010000266.1:0-2297 GCA_019352125.1 Acidobacteriota bacterium
GGTTGCCGCCATCTACGAGGCACGGCCCAACGTGAGCGTAGACATTGCCGGTCTGGCACTGAAGAGTGGCAATGCCGTGATCTTGCGCGGTGGAACCGCCGCGGCCGCTACCAACGCGGAACTGGTGGCTATCATGCGCAACGCGCTCACCGCCGTCGGGCTTCCCGCAGATGCCATCTCCAGCATCGACGCCTATGGGCGCGAGGGCGCTGACGTGTTGATGCGCGCCCGCGGGCGGGTTGACGTTCTCATTCCCCGCGGCGGCCGCGACCTGATCCAGAGCGTGGTCAAGAATTCCGCGGTCCCCGTGATTGAAACGGGGGAGGGGAACGTGCATATCTACATTGACCGTTCCGCCTCGGAGGAGATGGCAGTCGAGATTCTGCTCAATTCCAAGACGCAGCGCCCCAGCGTGTGCAATACGGTGGAGACCCTGATTCTGCACAGTGACTCAACGGTAGGCCCCGCGGTGCTGGCTGCCTTGGCCAGCGCTGGCGTGCGGTTGCACGTCGATGAGCGGGTGCGGGACATCTTGCCTGCGGGGGTTGATTCCACCGAGGCCACTGACCTGGACTGGGCCACCGAATACATGGACCTGGATCTGGCGGTGAAAATGGTGGATTCACTCGACGAGGCGGTTGCTCATATTCGCCAGTGGACCACGGGCCATACCGAGGCCATTCTCACCAATGACCTGCGCAACGCTGAGAAATTTATTGCTGAGATCGATTCAGCGGCGGTCATGGTCAATGCATCCACACGGTTTACCGACGGCGGCGAAATGGGCTTGGGTGCGGAAGTGGGAATTTCTACGCAGAAACTTCATGCCCGGGGCCCCATGGGCCTCAGTGAGCTCACCACCACCAAGTGGATTGTCCAGGGCGACGGGCAAACGCGCCGCTAGTCGCGGGGGTTCCACCGGCGTGGACGCATGTGGAACTTGCCGGGCAGAACCGGCCAGCGTGCCAGTTGCGGCTATTTACGCGTAACATGGAAGCCAATGACGTGACGGCATTCGTGCCGTTCTGCGAATGTGAATTTACTAATGGAGTTCAGGGAGAACCATGCTGACACACCTCACCGGCATACTTGCAGCGGCTGCTGAAAAAGAAGTAGCAGCACCCACCATTGCACCGCCCTTTGTAGTGGGCGCTGTGATGTTTGTGCTGCTGTTGATCCTGCTGGGCATCACGCTCTCCTTCTCCAACCTGGGCTTGCGCCACGAAGCCGTGGAAGAACCTGCAGATCCTCACCGCCAGCACACCAACAAGCACGATCATGGCGAAGGCGAGCCCTCCAATCACTGAGACGCCTCTAGCGCGGAAACCCGGCAAGAATCGCCGATTCCGTCTGGGAGTAATGGGTGGCACGTTTGATCCCATTCACCATGGACACTTGGTGGCGGCCAGTGAGGTAGCCGCTGTCTTTGATCTGGACGAAGTAGTTTTTGTGCCCACCGGTCAGCCGTGGCAAAAAGCGCAGAATAAGGTCTCGTTGGCCGAACACCGTTACCTAATGACGGTGATTGCCACCGCTTCGAATCCACGATTTACCGTCAGCCGAGTGGATATTGACCGTCCAGGGCCCACGTTTACCATTGATACCTTGCGGGATTTGCACAAAATGCGTCCCGAGGCGGACCTGTTCTTCATCACTGGAGCAGACGCTATGGCACAGATCATGTCATGGAAAGATAGTGACGAGCTGTGGTCATTGGCGCACTTTGTGGGCGTCACCAGGCCCGGTCACGAGCTCGACGGCGCAGGCAGGACTGACGTTTCGCTGTTGGAGGTTCCCGCCATGGCCATCTCCTCCACAGACTGCCGCAGACGAATCAAGGAGCTCAACCCGGTCTGGTACTTGGTACCGGACGGCGTGGTGCAGTACATCGCCAAATATGAGCTCTACCGCCAGCCCGATACAGATGGAAACAGCAACGACCAATTGGTCAGTACGAATACTGAATGAGTAGTTGATGACACTGGACAAGGAACCGATTCGAAGCCGCAGGCAACTGCGGGCGGAGACGGAAGTGCGCGCGGATTCATCCGCAGCGGACGCGCCTGCTGACGCACCTGGAGCTGCCCGCGCTGGCGCGCCTGCAGCCGATGCGCGCGCCGTGGGTGCATCTGCCGCTGCGCGTGCCAGGCGTGCCGCTGACTCTCCCGTGGATGCGCCAGCCTCTGAGGCTGTCGCCGAACGTAGCTCCCAGACCCGCGCTCGGGACCGTGCAGGTACACAGGCCGGGGAGCGGGGCGGGCGCGCTCAGTCAAAGGTGAGCACGCCCCGGGCCACCG
>JABBNV010000266.1:2307-3807 GCA_019352125.1 Acidobacteriota bacterium
CGGGACCGTGCGGCCCTGCGTGCCTACCGTGAACTGTCGGCGCCGCGCGCCGGCGCAGCTCCCGCATTGCCGTCACGAAAGGACCTCCGCAGAGCGCAACGCGCCGCGGAGGGTCGCTCCACTGACACAGCCATGACCGCTGCGGTTCCGATGGCGCCCGCGCAGGAACCAACAGCTTTGTCCGCTCAGCCTGTGGACCCCACGAACGGGACGCCCGGCGCGTCCAACGAACAGACTCTTCCTCACTCACCCGCATCATCGGTCAATGCACCGAAGGGAAATTCACGGGGAACCCCGTCCGCGGAAGAGTCTGACCAGATGAGCGTGGCCGAAGCGTTGGCTGCTCGTCAGGCCTTGCTGCAGGATGCCCATGACCATGCGGCCGGATTGGAAACGCCGGAAGGCACAGACCCGTTGGCAGTGGATCTGACCATTCTGGCTCAGCAACGGGAACTTGCGGAGCGCGCTGCCGTCCTCAACGCTCGAGCGGCTGCCCGGGACCGCATCGCGGCCGAAAATGCCAGCAAGAAATCCGAATCCATTGACCCGACGGCCACGCACAATTTGGCCATGGTGACGCCGCTCGAGTTCATGAACATCCCTGGCTCGGACCGGCCAGTCCTGCGCCCACCCGTTACCTCGCACGTCCCCGTGGTAACGCGCAACAACCCGGCCGCCCGTGTGCGGACACCGCCGCCACTGCCCCCCAAGGATCCGACCCGGACGTCGTCGTCCGCCAAGAACGACGCCGGTGAGCAGGCTGGCGACGCTACGTCGCCGAAAATGCGCGCGGGCAGGCATGGGACTGGGCAGGAAGCGGACGCGCCAAGTTCCCTCGCAGGATCCGCCCGCAATCCTCGCAGCAGCCATGCACGTACATTGCGCCGAGCCGAGGAAGCGTTCCAAGCCGGCCAGGAACCTGCCGAGTCGGGTACGGACCGACGCAACGCGAAGCCAAAGAACTCAGCGAATCCCCAGAACGCCACCTCGCGGGGAGTCACGGAGTCTGATTCAGAAGAGGCTTCGCCTATTGCTGCAGGTTCGGCTCATGGGTTGGAGCCGCTGGATGCCTTGACCGCAGGGTTGGGCCGGGCCAATAGGTCTAGAAGCCTGGTGTGGGGAAGCGTAGCCGTCGGTGCACTGGCACTTATTGTCGGCATCATCATGATCATTATTGGACTGTCCCACTAGGGGATAGCCGTTACAAGGAGTCACATGACTGCAACACAGAGTTCCATCGATTTGGCCCGGGCAGCCGCTAAGGCAGCCTCGGACAAACTAGCAGTGGACATCATTGCCATCGACGTCAGCGACCGCTTGGCGATCACGGACGTTTTCTTTATCGCGTCCGCACCCACCGAGCGCCAGGTTAACGCCATCATCGACGGCATCGAAGACGAACTGGCCAAATCTGGCCTGCGTCCGGTGCGTCGCGAAGGTCGCTCTGAGGGACGCTGGGTCCTGTTGGACTCCGTGGAAATCGTGGTGCACGTGCAGCAC
>JABBNV010000015.1:0-3505 GCA_019352125.1 Acidobacteriota bacterium
CCGAAGCCCTTTTCGGAGTTGAACCACTTAACGGTACCTGTTGCCATTTTTTCTACTGTCCTTCTGAAATTGGAGAATCTGCCCGACTTTCGAGCCTCCAGTTACGGTGTCTTTTGCCGCTTTCCAGATACCTTACGATTCCCGGGTGGGTCTCGCGAGGTGAACTACAAAATGCGCAACACTACAACTTGCTCTCCAGTCTACATGGATTTTATCCAAGAGCCAGCGCCAATGTGTGAGTTCACCGAATATTTCCCCAAAGGTCACCGGGAAGTGGAACAGACTAGTTGAGAAAATCGGAGACCAAATCTTCGCTGCGATCCCATAGTTGCTGGGCCAGGGTGGCATCGGAAGCCTGGGGGTTCGCCTTGGAAATCTTGTTCTTGGCGTAGTACTGCCCTTTTTCCCAGTCCACACCTGGCTGGCCGTTGATCAGCCACAACATTGTTGTGGCCCCTTGTTCAGGCGTCAGCAGTACCCGACGCAACACGGTGGTGTAGGCGATGCGCATCATCGAGTTCGATTCAACAGAAAAATTGGTGGCCACTCCGCCTGGGTGGAAGGCAGCGGTGGAAATGCCGTCCTCACCATGGCGCCTGTTGAGTTCCTTTGTGAAGAGAATATTGGCTAACTTGCCATTGCCGTATGCCCGGTTCGCTGAGTATCCGCGCTCAAGTTGGAGATCAGCGATATCGAACTTGGCAAAGTATCGATTCGCCACGCTAGCGGTGTTAATGACGGTAGCTTTGCTCTCAATGAGCCGGTCCTGGAGCAAACGCGTCAACAAAAAAGGCGCCAGATGGTTGATCTGAAAAGTTGTCTCGTTGCCATCGATGGTCAGGCGCCGATCCCCAATAATGCCGCCAGCGTTGTTGGCTAGAACGTCAATCTGGGGGTACTTGAGGAGCAAGGAATCAGCCAGCTCGCGCACTTGGCGCAGGTGAGCGTAATCGACCACAAAAGAATCGGCGCCAATTTCCCGAGCCACCGTTTCGGTTTTTTGCGGGGAACGGCCCACAACAACGAGCGTGTTGCCTTCGTGCACTAAGGCCCGGGCCGCTGCAGCCCCGATGCCGTCGCTGGCCCCGGTGATGACAATGGTTCTCTTCGACATGGTGCACCTTCCGTAGTGTTTTGCTCAGTCTTACACTTCTGGCGCACCCGGTGCAGTCTCGGCGGGTGGGTATCCGCCAACAGCGGAGCCACCGTCTGCGGATTCCCTGCCTGTTGGCTCTTCACCCGTGTGTTGTGCCAACGGCAGCGTGAGTAGCATGTAAGTTCCAGCGTTTGACGTACTTTGCACGCTAATAGTCCCGCCAGCGGCCTCGGCAATTTCCCGAACCAATGCCAGCCCGAGCCCAAAACTGCGTCGGCGGCCTGGTGCGGTGCTAGAGGTACGCGCAAACCTGTCAAAGATTCGCTCGGCATCAATACCGGTGATGCCTGGGCCGGTATCCGTGACCGCGAGGGTGAACTGCCCGTTGCTAACGCCAGTCGTCACAGCAACGTCGCCGCCTGCAGGCGTGTGAATAAGGGCATTGTCCACCAGAGCGACGACGGCGCGGCGCAGCGTGTGGGGATGCATCGCCACCCAGGGCGCTGAGCCGGCCACCCGGTGGTGAGACAAATTGACGCCTCGCTCTACCGCAAGCTCGCCGAGCTGTGCCAGCGTGGCGCTGACGACGTCGTCCGCCTTGATGACATCTTCGGGGCCATCCGAGGCACCACCGGTAGCGGCAACCAATAACTCCTCGACGGTGTCCGCAAGGGATTTAGCGTCAGCACGGAGCTGCCCCAACAGGGTTTCCATGGACGAATCCGGCGGCGCCTTGCGCTGAGCCAGCTGAATCCGGGCATCAAGGACGGCTAGCGGGGTTCGCAATTCATGGCTAGCATCCTGGACAAAGCGACGTTGCATGGCTAAAGCGCGGCCCAGCGGGCGGATGGCACTATTAGCGCTGACCCAGCCCACTGCTCCCGCCAGGACAATGCCGACGGCGCCCGCCAAGATCATTGCTTGAATCATGTCCGTCGCATCCAAATACACCCGTGGCGACTGCGAATCCGCAGGGTGCGGGTGCGCACTTCGGTACGCCAAGTAGGCGGCAACGGCTGCGGTTACTAGAGCCACCATCACCGCGCAAGCCACCGCAATGCGCCAACCTACGCTGACTGCGGCTCTGCGCAGATCCTGGTTTTGTTGTGGGCGGCTAAGAAAACGGTTCGGCATCTTCATGGCTCCCCTAGTTGGTACCCAACACCATGTACGGTGCGGACCGCCGTTTTGGAAATCTTGTTGCGAAGATAATGCACGTAAGTGTCGATCACCCCGGGCGTATCTTCGGCATGGAAAAGTGCTTGCAGCAGTTCGGCGCGAGTGAAGACGCGTTGCGGCTCCGTAGCCAGTGTGCGCAGCATCGCTGACTCAGTTTCGGTGAGCGGAATCCTGTCCCCATAGGGTGAGGTCACTAACCTGGTTGCGGCGTCCAGCTCCCACTCCCCCAGCGGCAGCACCATGGAGGCGGCCCGATAGGTTCTGGTCAGGGCACGCAAACGGGCCACCAACTCACCGGCGTCAAACGGTTTGGTCAGATAGTCATTGGCTCCTGCGTCCAGCCCAAAGATCTTATCCTCCGTGGTTCCGAGCGCCGTCAACATCAACACGGGTGTAGCCACGCCCTTGGCGCGCAATGCCGCCACCAGCGAAGCTCCGTCGCGGAGCGGAAGGCCACGGTCCACCACCAACACATCCCACGTCGCAGAGAGCGCACGGCGCAACCCGGTCTGGCCGTCCGTTGCCAATTCCACCCGGAAATCATCGCTCAGCAGTTCCGCCGTCAAGGGCCCCAGCGCAGGATCATCCTCCACTAGCAGTAGGGACAACCTTTGATCAAAGCTCATGGCTTCATTGTGCCGCGTGAGAGTCAGCGTGCTGCTCTTCCTGGCGTTCTTGGGCCTCCCGCGCCTTCTTCTTCCGGCGCATGAGAAACTCCACACCCCAGGGTGCCACCGACACAAGCACCACCACTACGGCAATCACGTCAATGTTCTTAGCCACCACGCTGAACTGGCCCAACCATGTCCCCAGCAAGGTGATGGATGCCGCCCATGCCACGGCAGAGACGAGATTCCAAAGAGTAAATTTCTTGTAGTCATAACGCGCAATTCCCGCAGCCAACGGCGTGTAGGTCCGTACCACGGGCACAAATCTGGCCAACAGGATTGCGGGGCCGCCTCTACGGGCAAAGAAGTCCTCGGTTCTGCTCAGATGCTCTGTTTTGAGAATCCTTGCATCGTCCTTAAACCAGCGACGGCCAAACCTTCGGCCCAACAGGTAGCCCACTTGATCACCGGCAATGGCAGCAGCCGCAACTACCCCTATCAAGAGAGGCAAACTGAGGTGAAGCTGTTGGTGCAGCATTCCAGCAGTGAAGAGCAAGGAGTCACCGGGCAAGAAGGGGAACAGCACCCCGGATTCAATAAAAACAAACAGTGCCACCACGAC
>JABBNV010000015.1:3515-9138 GCA_019352125.1 Acidobacteriota bacterium
CATGGAGGAGAGCAGCGTAGCCGGATCGAGTAGCGTCACAGTGATTCCCTTACCTGTTGGTTTCGTGGTGCAGCGTGGCCCCACCTGGCCAGTAAAGCGTTGACGACGCCGCTAAACAAGATGACGCCACACGGTGCCACTAGGAATGAAGCCAGCACATCACTCGGGTAGTGAACGCCAACGTAAACCCGTGACCACGCCACCACCAGCGCTAAGAGTGCACCCGCAATCACGACAAGTCGAACCCACCGGGTTTTTCTCAGCAGGAGATAGAACCCACACACCAAAGCCACGGTGAAAGCCACGTGTCCGCTGGGAAAGCTGGTGAAACCTGTCTCGGGCGACAATGGATCCGCCAACAGTGAAGGGTTGGGGCGCTGCCTGCTCACCAAGTGCTTGAAGAAAATGGAGGTAACCCATCCTGAAAATACCGTGCCGACAAAGGCAACGGCCAGCCACTTCTGGTGGCGAATCACAAAAACCCAGAAGGCAATCGCCAGCGTGATCAGCACGGCGCCCAGAGGCGCAAAGCCATAGTTGATCGCCAAGGCTATCCCGTTGAAGAATCCATCATGAGCTCGGCTCAAATCCTGATCCACGACAAATTCCCCTGCCGTTGCGCCGGGACTGCCTTTCATAACAAAGCCAACAATACTCACCACGGCGGCAAGCAACACCACCCATAGACCCCACCGCCGAGGTTGAGGTAACACAGGTAAGTTTCTCTCCATCACAACTCCAAACGTTCAGACACCATTCTTGTCGTCCATCCTTCACCGTGGTTTCTCAGAACTCTCTAAGAACTCATCCCGCGGTGTACGCAGGCGCCCTCGGACCTTGAGTAGATGCCAATTTGACCCGAGAATTGATTTATCTCGATTTGATAACGAAATCAC
Source organism: Acidobacteriota bacterium (assembly GCA_019352125.1). Taxonomy (GTDB): domain Bacteria; phylum Actinomycetota; class Actinomycetes; order Actinomycetales; family Micrococcaceae; genus JABBNV01. The sequence goes on from JABBNV010000015.1 coordinate 4,412, forward strand.
CCTGCCCTAGGGTGAGGACATACCCCCACGATGTGGGACCTCCCGTGTGTAATGCCTCAACTGGGTAAACACGAGATAAATATGCCCGGTGCTGCCCACCACTTTTGTTGCCCGTCTGGCAGACACCGCAGAAACGACCTCTATCCGTTCACGGGTGGGCAACAGCGCAGTAAGGTTCGGGGACGGACCTAGCGTCAGTGGGTCCTTGGAGCATAAAGACATGAAGAAATCAGTCCTGACACGTGCCGCCGGAAGTGGATTGGCAGTTGCCGCAATTTCGTTGGTAGGCCTTGGCCTCTCCTCAGCGCCCGCTAGCGCGGCCCCAGCACCTGCTGCGGGCACCTCCACCTGGGATGCCATTGCACAGTGCGAGAGTGGCGGAAATTGGGCCATCAACACCGGCAACGGTTACTCCGGCGGTTTGCAGTTCACCCCCAGCACCTGGGCAGCATTTGGCGGCACGGGCACTCCCCAGAACGCCACCAAGGAACAGCAGATTGCAGTAGCTGAGAAGGTCCAGGCCTCACAGGGCTGGGGCGCTTGGCCCGCATGCAGCGCATCCCTTGGCCTCACTGGTGGCGGCGGAGCACCTGCTCCCGCTGCAACTGCTCCGGTTCAGCAGGTTGCGCCGGTTCAGCAGGCTGCGCCGGTTGCGCGGGCCACCACCGTTCAGACCGCACCGACGCACGCCGCTCAGGTAGCTGTGAGCGGTCAGACCTACACGGTTGAGTCCGGTGACACCCTCGGCGCCATTGCGGACAAGTTGCAGATCTCCGGTGGTTGGCAGCAGTTGGCTGATGCCAACACCAACATCATCAGCGATCCCAACTTGGTCTTCCCAGGCCAGGTATTGCAGCTCCCGGCATAGTCATCGCGTAGGCCATTGACATAGCTGGCACCTAGTTGGCAACAGTCAAACACGTTAGGCTCCGACCCAACCAGCGTCGGAGCCTAACGTGTTGATCGGCAATAATCTGTATCGAAGTAGGCTGTCGGACGCCATTGATAGAGTCACAGCATGGATCAAAAAGCCGTATTGCACAGGTATCTGTCCGACCGGAGAACATCACTCGAGCGCAAATTGCAGGGACTCAGCGAGTACCAGATACGTCAGCCCCTGACGCCGACGGGAACAAATCTCCTGGGCCTGGTGAAACACGTTGGCTTTGTGCAGTTGGGGTATTTGGGGGAGGTTTTTGGTAGGCCTAGCGCCAGGGATCACTGGATCGATGACTCAGACCCGGATGCTGATATGTTCGCCACGGCCGAAGAATCCCGAGCGCAGATTCTGGACTTTTACCACTTTTCGGCTACGCACGCTGACGCAACTGTCCAGGCTCTGGATCTCTCCGCCACTGGGGTTGTCCCGTGGTGGGCAGAGGAACAACGCAACGTAACTTTGGGCCACATTCTGGTTCACGTTAATGTTGAGGTAGCTCACCATTTGGGGCACGCGGACATCCTGCGAGAACTGCTTGATGGGGCACTGGGGTCCGGGCAGGAGGACCCGGATGTTCCGAAGCGGACCACAGAAGAGTGGAGTACGTTCAGAAACCGCGTGGAAGCAGCGGCGCAGGGGGCATCAAGCTAGCCTCCGCTGGCGGCAAGTCAGTTGCAGCAGAAGTTTGTGGAAGGATCAAGGTGATAACCTATGGCACTCTTCCCACGTCGCAACCGGCATAACAACCAACGCGCGCAACCTCCGCAAGTTCCGGACATTGGGCGCCGGCGTCTCCTCGCCATCTTGGGCACCACAGCCGTAGTCACGGCATTCCGAGCGAACATCGCCGCTGATTACCTGTTCACGGAACGCACGTCCTTTAGGGTGACCACGCCAGATAATCAGGCAAATCGTGACGCCGCACAGCAATTCCCCGGCGCCATGTGGTACCTGTTCGGTGGCTTTCAAGTATCCAACAGGGATGCGGGGCGCAAGCTGGCTGCACTGCAACCTGCCATGAATACGCGCGCGCCGGCGTCCTACATTGGCTATTCGAATGACGGAATCGACGTAGCGCAACTCTTTATCGCCATCCAGCGAGATGCCTTTGCCAAGAAGATCAACACCGTTTACCTCTACGGGGACAGTTTTGGCGGAATGGTGTCAGTGGTGTTGGCTCCGCTGCTGGAGCAAAACGGTATTCACGTCAAGCTGGTGGTGTTCGGGTCGAGCCCTAGTTCCGTGGTGGATGTGGAGGACCCGAATAAGGGGTACATCTCCGTGGCGAGCGCGCTGGTTCCCTATCTGGGGTTTGTGGGGCGGCTTGGCTACGGTGCCTGGCAGGGGCTGGCGAACCCCAACGGGCAGAACATGTATACGGCGGCCCGCGATGGGATTAGCAGCACTATGGACCCCAACAACAATTCCTTGTTGCTGAGCACGTCGCAGGGTGCGTTCTTGAATGCCTTTCCACGGCAGTACGACGGCGGCGTGAGCCCGTCCACTACGTTCGGCTTGATCTATGATCCCAAGGATTTTGTAGTGAACGCGGACTTGGCCATTCGGGGCTGGCGGAATCTCTTGCCGAAGAACCTCTTCTTCCAGTACGACGTGCCCCACACGGGGCACGCAAGCCCGGAGATTCACCCGAACAAGTACCGCACAGCTCTGGGCGTGATTCTGGACGTGCTGGCCCCGCTCCCGCACGATTCACAACACCCCAGGCCAAAGCCCGTGCCGTATTTCTAACCGACTGCTCGGCCGAACCCGGGCCTGGCCAAAGCCGTGCCCGGCATTCCGGACGCTCTAGTGAGAACCGCTGATATTGGCCAGAAGTTGCTCAAACGGAAGAGACTCCAGTTTCTCCGCCTCCCGGAGCTCCCGCTTAGCCTGCACCGAGTCAACCGTGCCAAGCCCAAACTGGGGCGGCGTCGTCGGGCTCAAAAACGAGACCAGCTCGCCAGCGGCAGCTGCAATACGTCCAGCCAAGCCGTGGCCTTGCCCGGTGGTACCCCAATCATCAGGGCCGGCAAACACTGCAGTAGGCATGGTGTTGGCACGGAAGTAGGCAAACAATGGTCGGAGCGCAAAATCAAGGACCAAGGAATGGCGTGCCGTACCGGCGGTTGCACCCAGAATAACGGGCATGCCCTCCAGCGCCTTCGGTTCCAACACGTCAAAGAATGACTTGAACAACCCGCTGTAGGAAGCGCTGAATATCGGAGTCACTATGATCAGCGCATCCGCGTGGGTAACTTGATCAATGACGGCGGCCAGCGCGGGCGGGGCGTAACCCGTCACCATGTTGTTGGCGATGTCCACCGCCACGTCCCGCAGTTCCACGACACTCAGCTCGGTAGCGCAGTCCAGTTGATCCAATTGCCCCACCACTGCTGCACTCAACTGGTCCGCCAGCATCCGTGACGACGACGGGGACCCGAGACCTGCGCTCACCACCACTATCTTGCGTTGCACGTGAAGACCTTTCATTCCAAGTTCATGCGTTTGCATCTACATATGGAACAGGTGGCCTGCGGGATATATTCCGCGGCGAGGGATCACGAGGGATTAGCTGGCAACTGGGCCGTAGCTCTGGCGTTGCATGATTCGCTCATGAACACCAGCCACGGCCCAGTTGCTGGAGTAACTTATTGCTGCACCGACGTACTGCAGCGATCATACTGGTGCGTCCCTACTGCTCCGCTGGGCGCTGCTGCCCTGCGTGCTGTGCCAACAGCTCTATTGCTGCGGCCTGAACTTCGCGCTGGCGGGCCAGTTCATCCTCCATGGCCTTCAGGCGAACGGCAGTTTCGGACTGCTCCCGAGCCAACCGCTCCTGCCTGACGTTCTGATTGAGCACAGCATCAAAGGAACGGCTCAGGTGCAGTTGCTGCTGTGCCAGCAGCTGTTGCGTGTGCGCCAGCTGCTGACCCAGGGACAACTCCTGAACAGACAAGGATCCGGCCTCTGATGGTTCGCGCTGCAGGACCTGCTCAAATTCCTGATCCAGATCACCGTGTTCCACCGTGGCTATGGCCGAGCGGCCAAGCGCCGCGGATCGACCCTGCTCAGCCGATCCACCCAGCGAAGCCTGTTGCGCCAACGCCCCATAGGACGGCGTGCCGCCGGAATGGCCAGAGGCAGCGGGTGCGGACTCGGCCGAGCCGAAGTCGCTACTGGCCGTCGCTGCGGGCTGACCTTCAGTTCCGTGCATTGCTGCTGCATCGGTGCCAATTTTGGCGGGCGGGGCCACCATATCCACCGTACGGCGGAGTTCCACTTCCTTGATGAACAGGACGCAGATGAAGGCAACCACTGCCACGCATGCGGCCACCAGGAAGAGCAGGCCGGTAGCATCCCCATACGCACCGCGAACAATGTCCCTAATGGGCGCCGGCATGTCATTGAGGTCCAAGGTACTGCTGGAGGAGGAACCTGCCGGAACCTTGATGCCAGCCTTGGCAAAGCCCTGGGCGGTCTTATCCGTAACGCGGTTGGCAAGGATTGTGCCAAGAACGGAAACGCCTACAGCACCACCAAAGGTACGGAAGAACGCCACGGAGGAGGAAGCCGCACCGATGTCCGACTTGCGCACGGTGTTCTGAACGGCCAGCACCAGGTTCTGCATCACTAGGCCGATGCCTAGACCCGAGATAGCAATGAACACGCCCACCAGGGTCATGTTGGTGCTGTGATCAATGGTGGAGGTGAGCCCCAGGCCACTCATCAGCAGGATGCTGCCCACCACCAAGTAGGCCTTCCAGCGGCCAAAACGGCTAATCAAAAT
>JABBNV010000015.1:9148-22935 GCA_019352125.1 Acidobacteriota bacterium
CCGGAAGCAACGGATCCCAGAAGGTTCCCGAAAATGAAGGGAAGCATGAGCAGGCCGGCCTCGGTAGGCGTAGCCCCACGTGACGTTTGGAAGTATTGCCCCAGGAAGCCCGACGCCCCAAACATGGCAACACCAACGGCAATCGACGCCAAAATGGACAGTGCCGTGGTGCGCTCAGAGATAATCTTCAAGGGAATGATGGGCTGACGTGCCTTGGATTCAACGAAGATCAAGAGGGCAAGTAGCACAACACCGCCACCCACCATCCACAAGCTCTCCCACGAAATCCAGTCGTAGTTCTTGCCGGCAAAGGAAACCCAGATGAGAATCAGCGACACACCGGCGGTGAGAAGGACGGCACCCAGCCAGTCAATGTGCGCTTCGCGCTTGACGGACTTCACCTTTAGCGTCAGCTGCAGGGCTATCAAGGCGATCACAGCCAGCGGCACACAGACGAAGAACGTCCAGCGCCAGCCCAGTGGGGAATCAACGATGGCTCCGCCAACCAAGGGGCCACCAGCGGTAGCTACCGCCATCACGGCACCCATATAACCGGAGTACTTTCCACGCTCACGCGGGGGAATCATGGTGCCGATGATCGAAGCAGCGAGAGCCGTCAGACCACCCATACCGATGCCCTGGATCACGCGCGCGGTCAGCAGGAACGCGATGCTGTGTGAGAAACCGGCAATCATGGAGCCCACTACGAAGATCACGATGCTGATCTGAACGAGCGTCTTCTTATTGAAGAGGTCCGAGAGCTTGCCCCAGATAGGGGTGGTGGCGGCCATGGCTAGCAGCGAGGCGGTAATGATCCATGCATAGTCAGTTTGGCTGCCCTTGAGGTCCGACAAGATGGTGGGCAGCGCGTTGGAGACGATGGTGCTGGAGAGAATTGCGGTAAAGAGCGCCGCCAGCAGCCCAATCAAGGCCTCCATGATCTGCCGGTGCGTCATGGGCGCTTCCGTTTCCTCCGGGAGGGAAATGGGTGGTTGCTGCGGCGCTACTGACGGGTGACCCGCTTGCATGCGCGCCAAATGTGTGGCCATGAAACTGCTCCTAATTGATTGACTGAGTCAACTATATGATAATTAGTTTCATTAGGCAACCAAATGAGAAATGTGCCACACTGCGCACTAGAGAATTTCCGAAACCATCTATCAGCGCTGGCCCCGGCGGAGCTATAGCGCCAAGTGAGTAGGTTCAAACATGCGCAGCAAGACGTCAACGACGACGACGTTGGGCCCCTCCCCAGCAAAGCTCTCGCGGAGCGCTGTGGCCACATCTTGTGGCTTGACCCGCCGGGCAGGAACACCGAAGGATTCAGCAAGCTGAACAAAATCCGGGCCAGAGAGTTCCGTATGCGTCGCCTTGCCAAAGGCGCCCACCATATATTCGCGCAAGATGCCGTAACCGCCGTCGTCCACAATCAACCACGTCACTGGCACATTGTGTTGCCTGGCGGTGGCCAGCTCAGCAATGGAATACATGGCGGAACCGTCACCGGAGACGGCAAGGACGCGCGCAGGGCGGCCCTGCACGCTCAGCCCCACGGATCCACCAATGGCAGCAGGAAAGCCGTAGCCCAGACCACCGGCACCCTGCGCGGAATGAAACTCCCCATCCTGAGAATCCCAGCAGCTCCAACCCCAGTAGGCGGAAATGGTCATGTCCCAGAACGTTTGCATGTCCGCAGGAACCGCGGCTCGAATGTCCGCCATGAACCCACGCTCGAGCTCAAGGCCCTGCGCATCCAGGCGAGCCATCACCTTCGCGAGGGTGTTCGCCACCACCTCTTGTGGCGTCTGGCCGTGCCAATTCGCTGCAACATTCGCCGTGGGGTCTGCGTCAATGGCAGCAGTGAGCGCCTCACCCAGCGCGGACATGGCCTGGCCTGCATCGGCCCTGATACCCAGGGCTGGGCGGTTGGACTCCAGCACCCTGGGTTCCGCGTCGATTTGGATAATCCGGCCCCGCGGCTCCAGCGTGAAGTAGTTGCTGGTCACCTCCCCCAGCGAGGAACCCACCACCAACAACACGTCAGCATCTTCCAACACCTCGGTGACGTAGCGGTCCTCCACCCAGGACTGCAGGGAGAGCTCATGGTTCCAAGGGAATGCGCCGTTCCCGCCGGGCGAGCACACCACGGGGGCGTCCAGCTTTTCCGCCACAGCCAATAGTTGGGCTTCAGCCCTTCCACGGCGTGCACCTCCACCGGCCACCACCACCGGACGTTTCGCTGCCAACAACCAGCGCACGGCTTCACGCACCAGCTCCACTCTGGGCGGGTTATCGAAGGGGTCCGCCAGTGCATCCTCCACTCGCGGAACCATGACCGGGTCCAGCAGCACATTTTGTGGGATTTCGATCCACACGGGCCCTTGCGGCGAAGAAACGGCTTCGGTCCACGCGTCCTGAATAGCGGACGGGATGCCGGAAGCATGCTGAATGAGCCGCTGGCTCTTCGTGACGTTGGCCGCCGATGCTTTCTGGTCATCGAGCTGGTGCAACATGCCTTTGCGGCGAGCTCCCAGCCCCTCCAACGGAATCTGACTGGCTATCACCAGCATTGGCACACCCGTGGCATAGGCTTCCTGCAACCCGGCCAGTGAGGTCAAGGCGCCGGGCCCAGTGGAGAGGAAGAGCACCCCCACCTCACCCGTTGCACGCGAATAGCCATCCGCGGCGAAGGCAGAATTATTCTCCACTCGGGAAGAGACAAAGTGCAGCGGGGAACGGGACAGCGCATCAAACAGGCCCAAGGCATGCTGTCCGGGGATGCCAAACACGGTTTTAGCACCCAGTGCATGAAGTGTTTCTACTACCAGGTCCCCACCATTACGCACGTCGTTTTGCGTGATTGGCGTTGCCGAAGTGGCGTCTGCCTCCGTCACTGGACATCCTCGTCGCTAGTAGCACCCTGAGACGCACCAGGCACTGAGAAACCAGCGGGCTGCTTCTTGCGATCCGCACCCAGGGCCTGCGCTGCATAACCATTGCGCGGCACGGAGGAGCCGCCGCCGTCCGCATTGTCCGCGAGCAAGGTCACCAATTCGTAGGCCACATGGCTGCCCGCAACCCCGGTAATATCAGCGTGATCGTATGCAGGCGCAACCTCTACTACGTCTGCGCCAATAAGGTTCATACCGCGGAGCCCGCGAATGATTTCCATCAATTCGCGGCTGGTAATGCCGCCAGCCTCGGGAGTTCCTGTGCCCGGAGCATGGGCTGGATCCAGCACGTCAATATCCACCGAGATGTAGAGGGGGCGGCTGCCAATGCGGTCACGAATCTTGGCAACGGTTTCCAGCACCCCTTGGTAGTAGACGTCCGCACTGGTGACAACCCCAAACCCAAACCGATGATCGTCATCCAGATCTTTTTTGCCGTAGAGCGGTCCACGGGTACCCACGTGGCTAATGGCCTCCGTGTCCAGAATCCCTTCTTCCACGGCACGCCTGAACGGAGTGCCGTGCGTGTACTCAGCGCCAAAGTAGGTGTCCCAAGTATCCAGGTGCGCGTCAAAGTGCAGCATAGCAATGGGGCCACCGGAGCGTTCTGCGGCAGCGCGCAATAGCGGCAGCGCAATGGTGTGGTCCCCACCTAGGGTGACCAGTTTGGTTCCATTTGCTGTCAAATCTAAAGCGTCTTGCTGGATGGTTTCGATGGCCTCATTGATATTGAAGGGGTTAACGGCCATATCCCCTGCGTCGGCTACCTGAATGTTCTCGAAGGGGGAAACGTCCCAGGCAGGGTTATAGGGGCGCAGCAAGCGGGACGCCTCACGCACGTGATTGGCGCCAAAGCGTGCCCCCGGGCGGTAGGAAACACCGGAATCAAAGGGGACACCCACCACGGCAACGTGAGCATGCTCAACTTGGTCCAACCGAGGCAGCCGCGCAAAGGTCGCCGCGCCTGCATAACGCGGAATGCGGGACGAATCAAGGGGTCCCAGGTTTCCGTTGTTTTCGATGCGCAGTTCTTTCATGCCTACCTCTTCGTTGAGTTCACTGTGATTGCCCTCATCCTATCCCCCAAGTTGCCTTATGCGCATCAAAAGTTTTCCAATCGTCAAGCGCCGGTAATTTCGCCGGGCCGAATCACGCACCGAGAACTCCGGGTAGCTTCTTATTGCCCCCGGACCGTTGAGTTTTCATCAATACGAGCACGATTTCTCGGAATACAGTGCTACGCTCTCCGTGCAATCCCGCGATGCGGTAATGCTTGAAAGGACTGTAGTGACCTCGTTATCCCACGCCCCGGTTGAGCCTGGCGATCGGAAGAAACCGATGGCAAAGGCCGCGTTCAAAGCGTGGCTGCTGGAAGGCATGCCCCACCCTTCGGACAAACCAACCACCAGTGATGGCGAGGCACACAAGCAGCAGAGTTGGTGGCGCGTCATGTGCCTCACCGGCCTGGACTATTTCTCTACCCTGGGTTACCAGCCAGCCATCGCGGCGCTTGCAGCGGGTACTCTAGCCCCCGTTGCCACTATTGTGTTGGTACTTGTTACCCTTTTTGGCGCCCTTCCGGTTTACCGGCATGTGGCCAAGGAGAGCCATCGCGGCGAGGGCTCCATTGCCATGCTTGAGCATCTGCTACCCCGCTGGTGGGGCAAATTTTTTGTGTTGGCGCTGTTGGGATTCGCCGCTACAGACTTCATGATCACCATCACGCTTTCAGCTGCTGACGCCTCCGCCCACGTGATTGAGAATCCTTTTGCCCCCAGTTTTCTGCACGGCCAAAACGTCATCATCACGCTAGTATTTGTGGCCCTGCTGGGCGCCATCTTCTTGCGCGGCTTCAAGGAAGCAGTGGGCATCGCCGTTGTCCTCGTGTCCCTTTACCTGACACTGAATGCCGTGGTGGTGGCCGTCGCCATTGCCAAGGCCGCGGAGAGCCCCATCCTGGTCAACGATTGGTGGGGCGCCCTGACTACGGGGCACGGGGACCCGATCATGATGGTGGCCATTGCCCTGCTGGTTTTTCCCAAGTTGGCGCTGGGCCTCTCCGGGTTCGAGACCGGCGTGGCCGTGATGCCGCAGATTAAGGGCTACCCGAGTGACACTGTGGAAAATCCAGTAGGACGAATCCGCGGCACACACCGGCTCCTCACCACAGCTGCACTGATCATGTCCACCTTCCTGGTCACGTCCAGCCTAGCCACCACTATTTTGATTCCGGCGGCGGCATTCCAGCCCGGGGGAAAGGCAGATGGCCGTGCGCTGGCCTACTTGGCCCACCAACTGATGGGCGATGGATTTGGAACTCTCTATGACATCAGCACCATTCTGATCCTCTGGTTTGCTGGAGCATCCGCCATGGCGGGGCTGTTGAACCTGGTGCCGCGCTATCTGCCACGCTTCGGCATGGCCCCCACCTGGGCCAGGGCGTTGCGGCCACTAGTGCTGGTGTTCATTGCGATAGCCATCATCATTACGCTCATTTTCAACGCGGACGTGAATGCCCAGGGTGGCGCCTATGCAACCGGCGTGCTGGTTCTCATTACCTCTGCGTCAGTGGCCGTAACACTGTCCTTTAGGCGCAAGGGCCAGCGCGGCAAGACGATCTCCTTTGCCATCATTTCGGTGATTTTCCTGTACACCACGGTGGCAAACGTGATTGAACGGCCGGATGGGCTCAAGATTGCCGCGCTGTTTATTTTGGGCATAGTGGTGGTGAGCCTGCTGAGCCGCATCCGCCGCTCCTTTGAATTGCGGGCAACACGCATTCGGATGGACGCAACCGCACTGCAATTTACCGGGGTGGAGACGGATGGGCCACTACGCATCATTGCGCACGAACCGAAGAGGTTCAGCGCCGAAGCGTACCAGCGCAAGCTGGAACATGCCATCAATGTGACGGATCTCCCGGCGGCCGAAGGCGCACTCTTCCTGGAGGTCCTGGTAGATGACTCCAGCGACTTTGAACAAGAACTGATGATTCAGGGCGTGGAACGCCACGGGTACCGGATCCTCACCGTGCACAGCTCCAACGTGCCTAACACCATTGCGGCGGTGCTGCTGCACATTCGGGATGTTACTGGGTTGATGCCTCACGTTTATTTCCGTTGGAATGAAGGCAATCCGATCACCAATATGCTCAAGTTTCTGTTTGTGGGTGAGGGAGAGATTGCCCCGGTTACCCGGGAGGTGCTCCGGGAGGCGGAGCCTGAATTGAGCCGCCGCCCATGGGTGCACGTGGGCTAAGGGCCGGCTGCGTTGACTGCGGCTAGTTGCCAGCCGCGGCCGGCACCAGGATCCACAAAGCTTCCACCGGCTCGTTGTGGTGGTTGATCCAAGAATGTGGTTCACGGCCGGGGAAGGAGAGCGTATCCCCCGCCTCCAACTCATAGTTTTCATTCGTCATGATCAAGGTGAGCTTGCCACTGACAATGTGCAGGACGTCCACCTCACAGTCCACAGCGTAGAGCTCACTTTCGCCGCGCCCCAATGGCGCAATGTTGGCCTTGATGATCTGCAGGCGCCGCTCAGAGCGCGCAGTCAGCAACCGCTCCACAATCCCCTCACCACCCAGAGAAATTCTGGGCCCCGCACTGTGCCGCGTGACATGCGTTTCAGGCACCGCAAAGAGGTCCCCAATAGAGATGGAAAGCACCTGGCAGAGGGTCACCAGAGAGGCCACCGACGGCGAGGTCAGGTCCCGCTCGACGCGGCTCAGAAAGCCCTTGGTTAGGCCGGTAGCTTCTGCCACATTGTCTATCGTCAAGCGCAGACCCTGCCGTGCCGCTCGGATTCTCGAGCCAATGGCCACGGGCCCCGCACTGGGCTCCACCGGAAGTGCCTTCATTTATCAACCTTTCGCCACAACTCAACACATCTTAGTGGCTGGCAATGGCTTAGCTGTAGGACAGATCACCCGTTACTGGCCGCGTTGCCCCTGAAGACGGGCGAAGAGAGGTGGGAATCTCGCTTGGCAGGAGCCACCGGCAACGACGAGAAAGTATCCGTTCCTGACCTGCAATACGGTGGCGTCACTGTGTGCAGAGTTAGGGATCCCGAAACTTTACGCATAGGGTTACCGGCCCAAAAACGCTGCAATTTGGCGCTAAAGTGGTGGCTGAAAAAGGAGATATTGTGCCAACCGCAGCCCCTTCGCCCCACAGCGATACACCCCCTTCGCGAACACCAGCCAATATTCGTCGTTGGCGCCAATATCTGGCAGATGAGCGAGCTGAAGCGTCCGTCTACCGGTTCTTGGCTGCCCGCAGAAACGGCGAGGAGCAACGCATTTTGCTGGCTTTGGCTGAGGCTGAGGGCCGCCACGAAGCCCACTGGTTAGCGCTTTTGGGCGACGACATCGGCTCCCCCAAAAAACCATCGTTCCGGAACGCTGCGATTGGCTTTCTGGCGCGTCGCTTTGGCTCAGTTTTTGTGCTGGCCCTGGCCCAGCGGGCTGAATCGCGATCGCCCTATGCCACGGATAGGCATGCCACCCGAACCATGGCTGCTGACGAGCAGATTCACGAAGAAGTAGTACGAGGATTGGCCACGCGAGGGCGCATGCGGCTCTCCGGTTCCTTCCGCGCCGCCGTATTTGGCGCCAATGACGGGCTGGTCTCCAACCTGTCTCTGGTGATGGGCATGGCCGCGTCTGGGGTTTCCAGCCAAGTTGTGCTCCTCAGCGGGGTGGCCGGTTTATTGGCTGGCGCGCTGAGCATGGGCGCTGGCGAGTTTGTTTCCGTCCGTTCGCAGCGAGAGCTGCTCGACGCATCGCGACCCACCCAGATCACCCTTTCGGCTGCACCTGCCCTGGATCTGGAAAACAATGAGCTGCTGCTGGTCTACTTAGCCCGCGGAATGAGCCGGGAGGCCGCCGATCATCGTGTGGCCGAGCGGCTTGGTCTGCTCACGTGCGACTGCGATCCGAGCCTGTCCGTGCAACTAGAAGACACAGAGACGCCGGATGAGCACGAAACCTTGGGAACGGCATGGGGAGCAGCGTTTTCTAGTTTCTGCTTCTTTGCCTCCGGGGCAATCGTGCCGATTCTGCCGTTCATCTTTGGCATGGCGGGAGTACCTGCCTTGATTCTGGCCGCCGTGTTGGTGGGCATCGTGCTGCTGGCTACCGGCGCCGTCGTCGGGCTTCTCTCTGGAACAGCGCCGCTGAGCCGGGCCCTGCGTCAGTTGCTGATTGGCTACGGCGCAGCTGCGGCTACGTATGTGCTGGGCCTGGCCTTCGGTGCAGTCATGGCCTAACGGATTGGCGCTCACTGAAAACTCCCGGGTTTCCCCGCTAAACTGTGGCCCGACGTATTCGCTGCGAGGAGTTTATTGTGAAATTTAGTGCCAAGGCTGCACTTGTCCTGACTGTGCTGGGCGCCCTGAGCGTGACCGGATGCTCCGCGTCCGCGCCCCGCACAGCTGACGGCAACGTAGTCACCTCCAAGACTGCGACTGAAGTACGGAACTCCTTTACCTCAGCAGTTCAGGACACAATCAACACCGCCGGCGGCAGCTGGACCTACCGGGACAAGTCAGCCTTCAAGCCGGATCAGGCGTCAGATTTCCTTGCAGTGGGGTGCGGCCAAGCTGAGAAGACGTGGCTGTTCAACATCAACCTCATGGGCCCAGCCGTCCCGGATCCAGTGCAGGCCATCAAGAAGGTCAGCGACCATTGGAAGGCCAATGGAGTGGAGGTGGGTGCTGTTGGCGGCTGGGATGCCACACCAGCGGCAGGAGTAGACGCCCAAAAGGAAATTTCCGGCATCACCAAGGACGGCGTGAAGCTCACGTACCACGCCGGGACAGCGGCCAGCTCGCTCGCCGGGACGAGTGTGTGCAGCACCGATTCATCCATGGCTGCAGCCGTCAGTCCCAACTAACTGCGGTACTGATTCACCACTGAAACGGCGTCCGCCAAGGAATCCACACAGAAAATGTGCTGTTCCATCGGTTTGCCTTGCGCCAGCCGCTGCAACAACGGCCATACAGGTAGCTCCGAGGTCCAGTGCTTTGCGCCCACCAGCACCATCGGAGCAACGGCGGCCTCGCTAGCGTAGTAATTTTCGCAGGCATCCTGGAATATCTCCCGAACAGTCCCAGCTGATCCAGGCAGGAAGATGATGCCGCCCGTAGACCGCGTCAACAGTTCAGCCTCGCGCACCGAGTTGGCGAAATACTTGGCAATATGGGTGGCGAAGATATTGGGCGGTTCGTGACCATAAAACCACGTGGGAATGCCTACGTTCGCAACACCTGACGGAAACTTTTCCACGACTGCGACGGCGGCACGCGCCCACGCCGAGACACTGGGGCGAAAGGACGGCCGGTGTGCCAGCGCCTCGAGCGCCCAGTTCAGTGCCTCTGTGGGTTCTGCTGATAGATACGCACCCAAGTTGGCTGCCTCCATAGCACCGGGGCCACCACCGGTCCCTACCAAGTAGCCAGCGGCGCCTAGCATTCGGCCTAGCTGGGCCGCGTTGCCATAGTCGGAACTGCCGCGTCGAGCCGCGTGGCCACCCATCACCCCCACCATGGTGTGAGCCAACAGGCTTGAGCCGGAACATCCGTCGCGAGCTGCGCCCGCACCTTCTCCGGGCCGCAACGCATCATCCAAGGCATCCGCTATGGCGTGATCATGCATAGCCATGGCCAACTTGGCGTCCAGACTGCGGGTAGATCCAGCCGCCAGCCACCACCTGTAGATCTGCGCGTCCACGGTGGACTCATAGGGGTGTTTGGCCACACCGGCATAAAGTTCCGTACCTGTGTAGAGCTGAGCGCGGTACTGGTTGAAAGGCAGTCCCGGCAACACTGGAAAGATCAGGGCACCGTGCGCGCGCAACCAGTCCTCATCTCCTGGAGCAAAGGTGCACCCCAGAAAGACCGCCCCGGTGGGGTCCGTGCTCCGCAGCTGGGCGGATCGTTGACTCAACTCAAGGGATTGAATGTGCCAGCTCTGCAGGCTAGTTGACCCCGCCTCCAGCAGGTGATCAAGGCGAGCTAAACTTTCGACTTCCAGGCTACGCGACGCGTGCCGCAGCGGGGCATTCACTCCACCACCATAACCCCGGCGTTAAACGCAGAAAGCACCTGGCACGCCTTCTTGCAAAGACGCGCACCAGGTGCTTTCTTACAGCTCCGTGGACTGGAGCAGGGTATTTAGAGAGCTGCGTAAACTTCGCGCAACAGTGTGGCGGTCTCGGAAGGCGTCTTGCCAACCTTCACGCCAGCAGCCTCGAGCGCTTCCTTCTTGGCCTGAGCGGTACCGGCGGAGCCGGAGACGATGGCGCCAGCGTGGCCCATGGTCTTGCCTTCAGGTGCGGTGAAGCCTGCAACATAGCCAACAACCGGCTTGGTCACGTGAGCCTTGATGTACTCAGCGGCACGCTCCTCAGCGTCACCGCCGATTTCACCAATCATCACAATGGCCTTGGTCTCCGGGTCAGCTTCGAATGCAGCCAGAGCGTCAATGTGCGTGGTACCGATCACCGGGTCCCCGCCAATGCCGATGGCGGTAGAGAAGCCCAGGTCGCGCAGTTCGTACATCATCTGGTAGGTCAAGGTACCGGACTTGGAGACCAAGCCGATGGGGCCCTTGCCCGTGATGTTGTTCGGGGTAATCCCCACGAGTGCTTCGCCGGGGGTGATGATGCCGGGGCAGTTAGGCCCAATGATACGGGTGATCTGTTTGCCGTCCGCATCAACCTTGGACTGAGCCAGGGCCCAGAACTCGGCGGAATCCTGTACCGGAACACCCTCGGTGATAACCACTACCAGGCCAATACCGGCCTCGATAGCTTCAACCACGGCGTCCTTGGTGAAGGCCGGGGGTACAAACACGATGGAGACGTCCGCGCCAGTCTTCTCTATGGCCTCGGAAACCTTGCCAAAAACAGGCAGTTCTACCGTGGCGCCGGCAGCATCCTGGTGGTTCACGGTGGTGCCCGCCTTGCGAGCGTTCACGCCACCAACTACTTGGGTGCCAGCCTTGAGCATCAGAGCGGTGTGCTTGGTGCCTTCGCCGCCGGTGATGCCCTGAACAATAACCTTGGAATCTTTATTCAAATAAATAGACATGCTTATCTTCCTTGGATCTCGAAGGCTCGACTAGAGGGCGGCGTTGGCGAGCTCGGCAGCCTTGGCTGCGCCCTCGTCCATAGTGGCGGCCAGGGTAACCAACGGGTGGTTGGCTTCGTTGAGGATGCGACGCCCCTCTTCCACGTTGTTGCCGTCCAATCGCACTACCAGCGGCTTGTTGGCAGCGGAGCCGAGTTCAGCCAGCGCGCCAACAATACCCTTGGCTACAGCGTCACAAGCGGTGATTCCGCCGAAGACGTTAACAAAAACCGACTTGACCTGCTCGTCACCCAAGATGACGTCCAGCCCAGCGGCCATCACCTCTGCAGAGGCTCCACCACCGATGTCCAGGAAGTTGGCGGGCTTGACGTTTCCGTGGTTCTCGCCAGCGTAAGCAACGACGTCGAGCGTGGACATGACCAGTCCGGCACCGTTGCCGATGATGCCAACTTCGCCGTCCAGCTTCACGTAGTTCAGGTTCGCAGCTTTGGCCTTGGCCTCCAGCGGATCCGCAGCGGCCTTGTCTTCCAAAGCCTCGTGGTTCGGGTGGCGGAAGTCAGCGTTCTCATCCAGAGAAACCTTGCCATCCAGCGCCAGAATCTTGCCGTCGCCGGTCTTCACCAGCGGGTTGACCTCAACCAGTGTGGCATCTTCACCCTTGAAGACGTCCCAGAGCTTGATGATTGCAGCAGCAACATCGGCACGCAGATCTTCAGCGAAACCAGCGGTAGCAACAATCTCATCAGCCTTGGCCTGATCGATGCCCACTGCGGGATCCACTGCAACGCGAGCCAGCGCGTCGGGGCGCTCGACAGCCAACTGCTCAATTTCCATGCCGCCCTCAACGGAGCACATGGCCAAGTAGTTGCGGTTTGCCCGATCCAGCAAAACGGAGAAGTAGAACTCTTCCGCGATGTCTGCGCCCTGGGCGATCATGACGGTATTGACGGTGTGGCCCTTGATGTCCATACCCAGAATGTCCGTCGCGTACTGGAATGCTTCGTCAGCTGTCTTGGCAACCTTGACGCCGCCAGCCTTGCCGCGACCGCCAACCTTTACCTGTGCCTTAACAACGGTTACGCCACCAATTTTTTCGGCAGCTGCCTTTGCTTCTTCTGGAGTGTGCGCCACGATTCCGGCAAGCACGGGTACACCGTGCGCCTCGAACATATCGCGCGCCTGGTATTCAAACAGGTCCACGGTTGGTGTCCTTCTACGTCGAAGTAGTGTTGATGTCAATCGCAGTCTTCCGGCCACGGTTGCGGAGCAGATAAGCCTGGGCCCACAGCCCCAAGTGCCACACTAGTGCAGGGCCTTCTGCCGCCTGTAACAGAGTACCTGTTTAGTGAGGAAGCACACACCACGGATTATCAGTACGACGGCGGCACGTGGCGAGGGTTAACCGCGTTACGAAGTTTTGGTCAGCGGCGCGTAACGAAGCAGCAGTCGCTTCTCACCGCCGTCGAACTTCACCTTCGCCACTGTCTTGTCTCCGGAGCCCTCCACAGTGAGCACCGTGCCGTTCCCAAAGCTGGTGTGGTTGACCTTGTCCCCCACGGACACCGCAATCACTTCCTTTTGCGGCTGCACGCGCCCGGCTGCGGATTTCGCCGAAATACTGGGCGGTAGTTGCCCGCCGTCGCGGCCACCCACCGCAGCACCGGAGCCCCAAAAGGACCCCGAGTAGCGGCTGGAGCCATAATTCGAACCCATCGGTTGAACCCTGGATGTTCCCTCGCGGCGCCAATCAATCAACTCCGCGGGGATTTCCTCGATGAACTGACTGGCAGGGAAGTATTGGCTCTGCCCCCACAGGCTGCGCACCTCGGATCGAGTCAGGTACAGTCGCTTCCTGGCGCGGGTGAGTCCCACATAGGCCAGCCGACGTTCCTCTGCCAGTTCGGAGGGATCCGTTGCTGAGCGCGAGTGCGGGAAAATGCCGTGTTCCATACCGGTCAGGAACACCACCGGGAACTCGAGGCCCTTGGCCGTATGCAGCGTCATCAACGTCACAACGCCCAGCCGTTTGGCCTCAGCCACTGCAGCTGCAGCTTCGGCTTCGCTGCCGCCGGGGGCGTCAGGAATTTGGTCCGCGTCCGCCACCAGGGACACCTGCTCCAGGAAGTCTCCCAGAGTTCCCTCAGGATTGTCCCGTTCGTATTCACGAACCACGGCTACAAGTTCGGCCAGGTTCTCCACGCGGGATTCATCCTGCGGATCAGTGCTTGCGCGGAGTCCCGCAAGGTAGCCCGTCTGCTCCAGCACGGCTTCCAGTGCTGCTGCGGCGCCGGAACCGGAGGCGACCACGGAGAGATCGTCCATCATTTTCACAAAGCCGTTAACCGCATTGATGCTGCGGCTGGCCATCCCCGGCGCATCGTCGGCACGTCGCGCTGCCGCCATGAATGACAAGTTCTCCCGTTGGGCCAGAGACGCCAACGCACCCTCCGCACGGTCCCCGATGCCGCGCTTAGGTTCGTTGAGAATCCTGCGCACGTTAACGTCGTCGTCCGGATTAACCAGCACGCGCAAGTACGCCAGCGCGTCTTTGATTTCCTTGCGCTCGTAGAACCGCGTACCGCCCACCACCTTGTATGGCAGGCCCACTCGCATCAGAATCTCCTCGATGGAGCGGGACTGCGCGTTGGTGCGGTAGAAAATTGCCACATCGCCGGGCCGCAAATCATGATCGTCTGTTAGCTTGTCGATTTCTTCAGCGATAAATCGGGCTTCCTCGTGCTCATT
>JABBNV010000267.1 GCA_019352125.1 Acidobacteriota bacterium
ATCAACGGGCTCTGGCGGCACAGACCAAGGGGTTCCTGGCAGCAGAATTGGTGCCTTTGGCAGGTCTGACTGCGGACACAGGGCCGCGGGCCTCACTGACACCGGCCTTGCTGGCACGTTTTCCTGCAGCATTTGTGCAGCAAGGAACGGTGACAGCAGGCAACTCTTGCCCCGATGCGGATGGTGCCGCGGTGGTGCTGGTGCTCAGCCGGGCCAAGGCTGTGGACCTCGGGTTTACAGAGGGGCTGGTGATGGTTGATAGCGCCACCGCTGGTTGTCCTCCTGATGAACTGGGGGTGGGGGCGGCAGCATCTACCGAGGCGCTGCGCCGGCGGCTGGGCGTGGATGCGCAGCAGCCCCTGGCGGAACAGTTCCCCTTGATCGAATTCAACGAGGCGTTTGCGGCCCAAGTGCTGGCCGTTGCAGATCAGTTGGGCCTGTCGCCAACGGACTTTAATAACGACGGCGGCTCACTTGCGTTAGGTCACCCCTATGGTGCCTCAGGAGCTGTACTGGTAACGCGGCTGTTGGCCCGAGCTCGGCGGGCCAACAGGGAGGTTGCTGCATTGGCAATGATTAGTATGGCTGGTGGAATGGGTATAAGCACCGCATTTAACTGGCAAGAACTAGCCTAGTTCGTCATCATCGCCCAGACCGCGAGCCATCATGGCCTCGCCGGTTTGCCTGGCGTAGGCCACGGTTGTAATGAGTACGGGGAGTGTTCGGGCGCGCACATTGTGTTCTAGACCCCGTGCGCGGGCGGCATCTCGTACATCCTGAAATGAGCCCACAATAAAAGGGAGGCTGCGCAGCATCACGGAAACGGTCAGCGCAAAGCGTTCTGGATCCGCACCTAAGCGGCGCAGCGGGCTAATCCACCTGGCCAATGCGTCCAGGACTGCCGAATGTTCAGTGGTGCCGGTGAGCAAACCGGACGCCAGAATGGTGCAGAGGACGATTGCCACTACGTGCCAAGCCACAACAGGGCCTGCCAGCCACCATTGAAATGCACCCAGCACCACCACCACGGGAGCGCTTGCCTGCAAGGTTCGGCCCAGTCTGCTCCACGGCAGTCGGGCAACGATGTACAGCAAGGCAGTCACTACCAACAGGGCACTGAGCACAATCGTAGAGGTCAGGCTGAGGGCCAGGATACTGATGAGCAGAAGAGCGATTACCTTCAGCCCTACCGGCGCCTTGTGAAGCGGAGAGTTTCCACGAATGTATGCGCCAGTGAGAAAACCGTGGCCCCTCACGCCACACTGGCCCGGTAAAAGTCGACGGCGGCATCCGGCGTTCCTTGAAAAACCACTGCGCCGGACTCCACCACCAAGGCGCGGTCACAGTCAGCGGCCAAGTCCAGATCATGAGTGGCAACGATCACCTGTTGAGGAAGAGCCCGCAGACGTTGGCGCAGCAGTGAAGTGTTCCGCAGGTCCAACAGGGTCGAGGGTTCGTCAAGGACCACGATATCCGGTTCGGTGGCTAGGACGGAGGCAAGCGCCACCAGCTGCCTTTCGCCACCAGAGAGCTCATAGACGCTACTGCCGGCCAGGTGAGCAACTCCCTGGGTATCCAGTGCCTTGAGCGCAGCGGCGCGGCGTGCTGCGGCATTTCGGTGCTTGCGCCGCAGCGAGAGTTCCACATCCTCCAGCGGGGTGGGCATGATCAATTGGGAGAGTGGATCCGTGAACATGAAGGCCACGCGTGAGCGCACCTGTGCGCCATGCTGGGCCGTGTTCAAACCGTTCACCACCACAGAACCCCCACTAGGCAACAGCAAACCATTTAACAGACGAAGTAAGGTGGATTTCCCACTGCCGTTGGAGCCAATGATGGCGGTTCGTTGCTCCGTAATGGTGAGGGATGTGGGCTGCAGCAGTGTCTTGAGTCCGCCGTCGTCAGCGCGGATCCCATAGGTTGCCGCTGCCAGCTCTATCACTGGTTACCGCCTCCGGCGCAGCAAATCTGGAAACGCGCGGTGCAGCGCAAGAGCCACCACTACAGCCACGGCGCCCTTGATCAGGTCCCCAGGGTAGTAGATTACGTCTGCAGCGATGGCCGCACCCCAGCTCTTGCCGATGACCAGGAACCATGCGGTCCCGAAGGCGTGAATGATCAGCACAGCAGCTAACGCTGCGGCACTAAGCCAGCTAGCTTTGTGCTGTCCACGGATTCCACGGCCAGCAATCAAACCGCTGACAGCTGCCGCCGCAATAAAGCCAACAATATAGCCGCCGGATGGGCCAGCCAATACTCCTGGACCTCCTCGGAAGAGGCTGAAGATGGGCAAGCCGATGGTGCCAAGTAATACGTACAGCGCTACAGCGGCGCTTCCGCGGCCAGCGCCTAGCGTTAGCCCACACAGAGTAACGGCCAGGGTTTGCAGTGTGATCGGAACACCCAGAAAGCCCACAGGAATACCGGGAACCACAATAGAGGCCGCTACCAACGCTGCGAATACGCCAATCAACGCCAAATCAGTTGAGGTCCACCGTGCGCGGGCGTGTGTCAATGAGGCCATGTACTGGTGCTCCTACGGGGTATTTGTGCAAGAAAGCAGAGTAAAAGAATTTCCCTCATCCAAGCATAAACGGGCGAAGGACGCAGCGAGGCTGATGGATCGGTAGACTGGAGAGGCCCATGCCTGCCGACAGCGGAGGTGGGTGCGGCTGAGAGAGTTCGGCGGCACCTGTGGCGTTCCCCATGTTTGAAAGGCTTCACCTTGATTATCGTCCAAGACCTTGAATTACGCGCCGGCGCTCGGCTGCTGATGGACGAGGTGTCCTTCCGAATCGACAAGGGCGACAAGATTGGTCTCGTTGGTCGTAACGGAGCCGGCAAAACCACACTGACCAGAGTCCTGGCCGGAGAGGGTCTCCCCGCAGGGGGAAAGGTGACCTCCAACGGGGAAGTTGGCTATCTGCCGCAAGATCCGCGTACGCCGGACATGGAGCAGTTGGCACGTGACCGCATCCTGTCAGCACGTAATTTGGACACCGTGATAGGCAAACTGCGTGCCACTGAAGCGGATATGGCTAGCGAGGACGACGCTGTCCGGGACAAGGCCATGGCACGGTACGACCGCATAGAACACGAGTTTCTGAGCAATGGTGGCTACGCCGCCGAAGCAGAAGCCGCAGCGATTTCTTCGAACCTGGCGTTGCCAGAGCGCATTTTGAATCAGCCGCTAAAGACGCTCTCCGGTGGTCAGAGGAGGCGCGTTGAACTGGCGCGTATTCTCTTCTCCGGCGCTGAGACGATGCTGTTGGATGAGCCCACCAACCACTTGGATGCGGACTCCGTCGCGTGGTTGCGTGACTTCCTGAAGACGCACCAGGGTGGATTGATTGTGATCAGTCACGACGTGGAGTTGCTGGAAGCGACGGTCAACAAGGTCTACCACCTGGATGCCAACCGGGCCACAATTGATCAGTACAACGTGGGCTGGAAAAAATATCTGGAGCAGCGCGAAACGGATGAACGTGCGCGCAAGCGCGAGCGTGCCAACGCTGAGAAGAAAGCTGGCGTGCTGATGGATCAGGCCAACAAGATGCGGGCCAAAGCATCCAAAGCCGTGGCTGCGCAGAATATGGCCAAGCGTGCGGAACGGTTGCTCAGTGGTCTGGAAGAAGTGCGTGCTCATGATCGAGTGGCTGCGTTGCGCTTCCCCGACCCTTCGCCGTGTGGCAAGACCCCTATGATGGCC
>JABBNV010000268.1 GCA_019352125.1 Acidobacteriota bacterium
GCGACGCGTACGGGCGGGGCAGGTGAGGCGTGGGCAGGAAGCCCACCACCGACCGCGAGTAGAACTCCAGCAAGTACAGCAATGCTGGCTTGTCGCACGATGGTGGCACGCAGTCCGCGCGCCGTGGATAGGGCGTTGGTCATAATTTTTCCTCCGATGCCTGCGAAGTGAGCTGTCGGGTTCGGGCGGGAAGGTGCCCGGACACACTGGGTGTGTCTTAACCCCAAGGGCCGTAAACGGCCCGGATGATGGTTCCTCCGCTCCTGCTGAAAGGTTGGTTGGACTTGGCATGCAGCAGGATTCGGCAATCCATGCCAAGCGTTTATGTACAGCTGTGAGTGGGTGCGCCGAAGATCTTCGATACGTTGCTCACAGCGGCCAGAAGTAACGATTTCATTACGTGGCAATAACCATGTGTGCGGCACCCACCCCTTCCGCACACATGGGGAGCAATCAAGGATGTGTTTTGTGTCTCGAACCGACAAAGATCGCGAAAAGTCATGGCCGCGCGGGCCTAAAGACCGTACCGAGCGTCGCGTCTATTACTGGGTCCCAGCCCGGGCCGTCGAAGCATTCTTAACGAGCCGCCTCGTGAAACAGTTCAATGCTGAGCGCAATAGCGACCCGGATATTGTTTTGCCAGAAAAGCACGGACACCCGCCCGTCAGGGGAGGCTGGTGGGATTGAGAAGACTGCCGCACACATAAGTGGTGTCAGGCAGTCTGAGGCTGCTCCAACGTCGAGGAGGTGCCCGTGTCGGATGTCCTAGTGCTGAACGCCGGGTACGAGCCGATGCACCGCGTTGACATTCAGCATGCGATCCGGATGCTGGTGCGCGGCGTGGCTGTGATTGAAGAAGCCATCGATGGTAAGACATTTGGCCCGTACCCGGTACCGAAAGTACTGCGACTGGTCAGGTATGTACAGATGCGCTGGCAAACCCGGCACCGGACCTGTAGTAAGGAAGCCGTCAAGCGAAGGGACGGTCGGTGCGCCTATTGCGGTGGGCCGGCTCAAACTGTGGACCATGTTCACCCAAGGTCACGGGGTGGTCAATCCAGCTGGACGAATCTGGTGGCGGCGTGCCTCCCCTGCAACCAGCGCAAAGCTGACCGCACTCCCAACGAGGCTGGGATGAGGTTGTTGCTGACCCCGCACATTCCGTCGTGGATCCCCGGATACTAGACCTGTCCGCATGCACGATGGGAATAAGTGGCCTATTCGTTTGGAGTAGGCCATGAGCACTGAGGACGTATTTCTAACCAGCACCTACGCCGGAAAAGTCATGCACGGTGTTTGCCTCCGCCCGGACCCGCACACAGTCAACCGTTTCTGGGGCAGGTGGATGCTTAGGCCGCGGCAGGAATCTGATCACGATTTGGTGGTGTCCGTGTCCGTCGGTAACGATGGCGGAATGGGATACGTACTAATCACCGGGGCTAGCTCAGGGCTCGGAGCCGAGTTCGCCCGTCAGCTAGGGGCCTACGGCCATCATCTTGTGCTGGTCGCACGGGATGTTCATCGACTGACCTCGCTGGCCGATGAGCTCTCTTCCAGACACCAGATAGATGTCGAAGTGGTGGCCGCAGATTTACTTACCGAGGACGGTGTAGAACGTGTTACCGACAGGCTCAAAAACACGTCCAGCCCTGTGACGACACTGATTAATAACGCAGGATTTGGGCTGCCTGGATGGTTTGGGGACTCGACCATTGAAGCGGAACAAGACCAGCTGCGGATTCTCGTCGAAGTGCCCATGCGACTGTCGTATGCAGCACTGCAGGTTATGCCACATGGCTCACGGATATTGAATGTGGCCAGTACAGCAGGGTTCACCCCACGCGGGACCTACGGGGCCGCGAAAGCGTGGGTAATTAGCTTCAGTCGGTGGGCGAACGTTCACTACGCCCCGCGTGTGCACACAACGGCTGTTTGCCCAGGGTTTGTGCGGACCGAATTTCATGAACGGCTCGGGGCAGATGTCTCCGGCATCCCGTCCTGGATGTGGCTTGATTCTGCGAGAGTTGTCCGCGAAGCACTCTCCGATGCAGCCAAAGACAGGGGCGTATCCATCCCCTCTAAAAGGTTCAAAGCACTCACAGCCCTCAGTCGTATCTTGCCCGACAAAGCGGCTACACGGCTCGCTGGCCGGGGGCGTTAGACGACGTCAGCCAGTGCAACCCTAATAGGCCACAGATCATCATCAACAATGATTTGGGTTCCCGACCCGTTGGCGGGGTTGATCAGAATGGGCGCTGCCAGGTTGACGGTGTTGCCAGCGTTTGGGTTAGTGACGACCAGAATGCTGGCGTCTTCCGCTCTGTCTAAACCGAGGGCACCCAGCTGTTCACCGCTGACTTTGGGGTGGTAACCGGGGATGAATTTGGCCGCGTCCAAAAGAAACAAGCGCGCTGCGTGGGCGACGCTTTGCAAGGAGAACAGGCCGTCAGCTCCTGCAACGCGGGTGAGAGTGTAGGCGTTTCCGCCAATGCCGTGCAGCGGGGTGGTGAAGTTGATTGAAGTCATCGTAAGTAGTCCATCAGGGTTGGTTGCAGCACCTTGGCGGTGATGGCAAGTGAGCTGGTGTAGGTGAGCTGTTGGGTTTGCAAATCCAGGATGGCTTTGCTGAGATCTATATCTTCGGCGTTGGAGCGCTGAGTTTCCAACGCGACGCCGTCGTTTTGAATGGTCGTTTTCACTGCTTCCAACTGCGATTGCCGTGCCCCCAGTTCGGAACGACCGTTGATGATGGAGTTCAGGCTGTTACCAAGGTCGGTGATCTGGGCGCTTACATCAACGCCGTTGCGAAGGTTGTCAGCAACCGTGGATAAGAGCGAAAAAACGGACGTGGATCCGGTGCCGAAAATGGCAGACCCGTCAGAATCCACCCGGATAGTGGTACTCGCACCAACCCTCCTGTCAACACTGGAGCCAGCAATGCCCGTATACGCGGGGGGTGTCCCGTCCACGTAAGCAGCGGCTTGGTCGGACGTTCCAGCGAACACATTGCGGCCCAGGTACTTGGTATTGGCCGCCGCGAGGAGATCCTGGCGAATACCGTCGAGTTCGGTGGCGATGGCCGTCTTGGACGTTGTGGATTGGGAGCCGTTCGCCCCCTGCAGGGTGAGGTCTTTGGCCCGCTGCAGTAGCGCCGTGGCGGTGCCCAAAGCACCGTCTGTGACGTTCATCCACGCGTCACCGTTGTCGATGTTGCGCCCGTACTGGGCGTTCGCTGTTTGCTGTGCACGAATTTGAAGAGAGTCGGCGGTCCCGGCCGGATCATCGGAGGGTCGGTTAATCCTTTTCAAACTTTGCGCGTTGGTCTGTAACTGAGCGAGCCGCGCCTGGGCGGCTTGGAGATTCCTCGCAGAGGCGGTAGCCATGGTGGAGGTAGTGACGCGTCCGATCATTATCGGCCCACCCGTCCTGTCTGGTTGATGAGGACGTCGAGTGTCTCGTCAACGGCTGTCATGACGCGTGCGGCGGCCTGATAGGCGTGCTGGTACTGGAGCATGTTCATGTTTTCCTCATCCAAGTCCACAGAGGCAACCGATTGCTGGTTAGTCACCGCGGACGTGTGGGCGTTATCGGAGAGTACGGACTGTTGCAGGGCCGCTTTTGAGTTCACGCCGGTTGTGACGACGAAGTCGCTCCACGTTTTATCCGGACCCCCGGCTATACCCGCGATTTGGGAGATCTTGTCGGCCA
>JABBNV010000269.1 GCA_019352125.1 Acidobacteriota bacterium
GTCCATGCCCAAAGCTATGCAGCATTCGTGCCATCAAATGTTCACAGACTCTGAGCGCACAGCTGCGCCGCGGGTTGTAAAGAGTCCGATAAAAGACTATATTCAGTCCTGTCGATCTCAGGAGCACCGCCATGCGCTACTCATCTCAAGTTAAGCCCATCAGCTACCTCAAGGCCCATGCTGCCGAGGTGCTGACCCACCTTGCCGAACAGCGCGAACCCTTGGTCATCACGCAGAACGGCGAGGCCAAGGCTGTGCTGCAGGACGTGGCCTCCTTCGAGGAAATGCAGGAGACGCTGGCCCTGCTCAAGATCCTGGCGCTCGGCCAGCAGGACGTCGAGGCAGGTCGGGTCAAGCCGGTTGCCGATGTGGTGGCGCGCCTGCGCGCCAAGCGGGCCGCGGCCTGATGGTCGGCAGGCCGACGCGCTACGAGGTCCTGCTCGCCCAAGGCGCAGAGCAGGAATTGGAGTCCATCCACGACTACATCTCCGCGTTCGACAGTGTGGCCAACGCCAACCACGTTCTCGACCGGTTGATGGAGGTCGTGGAGGGGCTCGCCCAGTTCCCTGAGCGTGGCAGCTACCCCAAGGAACTGGTGGTACTGGGCATCAAGGATTACCGCGAGACGTCGTTCAAGCCCTATCGGGTGATCTCCCGCGTCGTGGGCAACCGGGTCCTCATCTACTTGATCGTCGACGGCCGTCGGGACATGCAGTCCGTGCTGGCGCGTCGGCTTCTGGGCGCTTGACCCGCAGCAACCCGCACCAGTGCTCATAAGCTCGGGAGGCCAGTCAGCTCATGGTCAACCGTCCGCCACGTTCCCTTACGAACCCACTCTGTCCCACGGGATCCCGCGCGAGCCCGATCTATTGCCATGCATCGCAGTGAGACCGGGTTCGCGGGGTCAACCAAACACCACCAACACCTTCTTTTTGGTTGTTCCAAATAGGCCGTAATCTTCTAAAAATAAGAGGGTTACGGCTTTTTCTTTGCCTTTTTAAACCTCCGTTGTTCGCCGTTGATCCACCGGATCACGGGGTATCGCGCATGGGGTATCGTACCGTCCGAAAGGAAATACCCCAATGCTCAATGACATGAAGTGCCGAAATGCGGTGCCGCTGGACAAACCCAAGAAGCTCTAAGATGGGGTGGAATCCACCTCTGGGTGTCACCGGCTGGCGCCAGGGTCTGGCGTTTCAGATACCTGGTCAACGGCAAGGAAACGCTGCTTTCCCTCGGAAAGTTTCCCGAAAAAGGCATCCGGGCCGCCCGCGAAGAACGTGACCGGATGCGCGTTAGTCTGTTTGACGGAATCGACGCGAGCGGCGCACGCAAGGTGCGTAAGGGGTTGCCACCCGACACCGAAAACAGCTTCGAGATCGTGGCGCGCGAGTGGCATCGGCGGATGAACGTGCAATGGCAACCGTCCCACGCAATCAGGTCGATGCAGCGGCTGGAAAAGTTCGTCTCTGCGCAAAGCGACGCTGCGCAAGTTGCCAGTCTCAAAGCGCACGATATGCTGGCCGTGCTGCGCAAAAGCGAGGCGCGGGGAACGATTGAAACCGCACGCCGGTTCAAGGATGTCTGCTCACAAGTCATGCGCTATGCCGTGTCAAACGTGCGCGCAGAGATCGATCCAAGCACAGCCCTGCGGGGTGCACTGACGCCATCCAAGGGCAAGCATCTTGCTGCGGGCCCGACCAATGTCGACTTAACTGAAGAACCTGCCGAGCGCAATCGTCACCGACGTGGTTCCCGTCAGCCCGATCGAGGGGTTCTGGTTGCAGACGTCGTCGTAGGGGAAGGCGTAAGCAAGCCCGTTGGTACTCACTTGATGGAACAACTGTGCCCATGGGTTGAAAGTCTGTACAGGGCTCACTGCCGAATAAAACGGGCCGCCTGAACAACTCACGTCGGTCATGTTGTTGGACACGTTGCCGCGGTTAAAAGCAGCGGCAAGGATCTTTTGCACATTCTTCTCCGCTGCACTTCCTGCGGCCAGAGAACCGGCACATTGCCAGATGTCTATCGATGGAATGCCCGAACTGCCAGCAACAGAAAAGGTGGGGGTGCTACCGCCAGGTTGTATGAAGTTCAGCGTGCCCGTGCCAGTCTGAACAGAGCCGATGAAGGTTCCCGATGCCAGATCGGTCACCTTCACAGGGTTGGGATTTGTCCACTGGCTGTACCAGCCTTGCACCGCCGCATCGAAATAGGTGCTCAGCGCACCACTGTAGCTGTTCTGCCCGGTAATGGACTTGGGTGAAAGGGCGCGCAAGGTACTGATCCCGGCGGGGTAAGTCCCCGCTGTTGCCGTGGGGGGAACAGTGACGGGCACGTCGAAGGCAGTCCCCAAGGCCG
Organism: Acidobacteriota bacterium; assembly: GCA_019352125.1. Lineage (GTDB taxonomy): Bacteria > Actinomycetota > Actinomycetes > Actinomycetales > Micrococcaceae > JABBNV01. Next base: position 2,362 of record JABBNV010000269.1, read on the forward strand.
TCACGGCTGCAAGAATATCCGACCGCTTCATTTTGTACTGCCCCTGCAATGTCCCTCCGGGGGTGCCGGTGAGCTGCAGCGGGAAACCGAATTGGTCGACCTGAGTGGTGTTGCCGTTGAAATTGCCCGCGCTGTCATAGGAGAACTCGATCCAGTCGAACAGGGTGTACTCTCCCGGCCCGTCAATGGTCACCGGTGCGGTGTACTGCGAGGAACTTTGTGGGGTAAAGGGCAGCTTCGGCACACCAACGGAAATGTAGATCCGGCCGCTGAATGCAGCGGTTCCAGTGCCAATGTCTGCCATATTCTGGGCATTGATGTTGGACAGATCAAGCACGGTCTTGCACCCGACGGTTACGGGAATGCTGTAGTCAGCCCAAGTGGTGGGGTAGTTCTTCTGCGCGTAGTCGATATACGAGGACGTGCCAATCGTTCCTGATGCACCAAGATGACTTGCGTAACTGCCCGCGGGCTGGAGGTTATCTGCCGAGCTCATGACGTGCGGGATGCCGTTGGCATCAAGGTAATACTGTGTGACGACACCACCGCTCGTCTTGATTTCCCCGATGACATAGACATACGCCGGCGTCCCTGCAGGAAGGTCTGTCAGCGTTGCATCAATCGTCAGCGGGATGCGTGCAGTATTTGCGGAGCACGAACCCGAAGCGGAAGTTGAAGTTGAAGTTGAAGTTGAAGTTGAAGTTGTACCTGAGCCACCGCCACACGCGGCAAGAATGCTTGATGCTCCAACGCTCAACAGAAATGTTCTGCGGCTCAACCCTTCCTGACCCATCTAAATGTCTCCTGGCGGTGCCACCTTGGTGGCGGCGAACAACATTGTGTCAGCGACTGAATGGCACATGCCGCTCCCAATTGAGGAAAATGTCCTATATGTCTGCGAAACGCGACACGTTGAGCTCCAATTCTTGCCGGAGTACCTTGGGGCAGGTGCGCAGTGACCGGTCGTTCAGAAGCGGCTCGGATTCGCTTGTGGCAGTCGCCTGAGGAGGCTGGGCGGCCTCGCGTCAAGCCTTGTCCGTGTTGAATGGCAGCATCAGCGTCAACGTGTGCTGCGGTGATTCTTGGAAACCATGGTGCTCGTAGAACGCTTTGGCACGATCGTGAAAGGCGTGGACCAGTAGCGCTCGAACGCCGGCGTGCTGAGAGGCCACCACGGCCCGGTTAACGGCGTCTTGCAGTAAGGATGCGCCAAGCTTGATATCTTGGGCGCGATCGTCAACTGCGAGCCGAGCTAGGACCAATACTGTTCAGAGACGTAGCATCGGCCGTGGCTGGTGGCGTTGATGGAGCGCTTGGCCGCGATGGCGG
>JABBNV010000270.1 GCA_019352125.1 Acidobacteriota bacterium
CACAAGCCGAATGGCCTGAGCGATTAGCAAAATTTTAAGTACTGCCAGCGTCACCGATCTGTTACTGGCGCAGGCCCTGACGCGTCCGGATGCGCCGCTGTATGCCCGCAAGGTTCAGGGCATCTGGAACAACATTTCCGCCACGGCGTTTCTGGACCAGGTGCGGGAGACGGCCAAGGGGCTGCTGGCTTCGGGAGTTACGCCTGGGGATTCGGTGGCCGTGTTCTCCACGACGCGCTACGAGTGGACGGTGGCGGACTTCGCCATTTGGTTTGCCGGCGGCGTCACCGTGCCCGTCTACGAGACATCTTCGCCCAGCCAGATTGAGTGGATTCTGCGCGATTCCGGTGCCCGGCACGTGATTGTGGAGAATGCCGCCCGGGCAGCAGTGCTGAACGGTGCCATCGCGGAGTCAGAGCAATTGCGCCAAGCCGTGTTCAATTCCTGGCAGATTGACGACGACGGCGGGGCGGCCACGCTGGAGACGTTGGCGCGGCTGGGCACAGGTGTGACGGACGCGGAACTGGAACGCAGCAGGGCTACTGCCTCGCTGGTAGATCCAGCTTCCATCGTCTACACCTCCGGTACCACGGGCCAGCCAAAAGGCTGCGTCATTACCCATGGCAACTTTGCCCTGATGGGCAAGAACACGGCCCCTTACATGCCGGAACTTTTTGCCCTGCGAGGTTCCCGGACGCTGATGTTCCTGCCGCTGGCCCATGTGCTGGCACGCGCGGTGCAGCTGGCCGCTCTGGTGGCTGGCACCACGCTGGGACATACCAGCAGTGCAGCGGAGCTACTGGAGGATATGGACTCCTACAAGCCCACCTTCCTCCTGTGCATTCCGCGCATATACGAGAAGATCCTGGCCACCGCACGCGCCTCCGCCACGAGCCCCACCAGCCGCCGAATCTTTGCCGAGGCGGAGAAGACGGCAGTTGAACTCTCGCAGATTATGGACAGGCAATCGCGCGGGGAACAGGTGGAAGTCAGCCGAACACTGGCCGTGAAGCACCGCATTTTTGACATGCTGGTGTACCGCAAGATCCGTGCAGTATTTGGCGGTAGGCTGCGCCACACTGTCTCCGGTGCCAGCAAACTGGGTGATCACGAAGCTCACTTCTTCCGCGGCGCCGGGATCATGGTGCAGGAGGGCTACGGGCTCACCGAATCCACCGCACCCGTCACCGTCAACACCGCAGCCGCCACGCGGATCGGTTCCGTAGGCAAGGCGATGCCCGGCACCCAGATTCGCATTGCGGACGACGGCGAAGTGCAGGTCAAGGGCATCGGAATGTTTGCCTGCTACCACAACAATGTAGAGGCCACGAGGGAAGCCTTTACCGAGGGGTACTTCCGCACCGGAGATTTGGGGTTACTGGATGCTGACGGGTATCTGACCATCACCGGGCGCAAGAAGGATCTATTGGTGACTGCGGGCGGGAAGAACGTTGCGCCCGGCCCGCTGGAACACATTCTGCGCGAAAGCCCGTTAGTCTCCAACGCCGTCGTCCTGGGCGAGGGAAAACCGTTCATTGCCGCTTTGCTCACCCTGGATGAGGATGGGCTGCGGGCCTTTGCCACCGCCCATGGCCTGGATTCCTTGACGGCGGCCCAGGCGTCCGCGCGGGAGGATGTGCGGGCGGAGATTCAAACCGTTGTGGACCGTGCCAACCAGAGCGTTTCGAAAGCGGAATCCATCCGCAAGTTCACCGTGCTGACGCAGGAGCTCAGCGTTGAGGCGGGGCAGCTGACGCCGTCGCTAAAGGTCAAGCGGGCCGCGGTACTCGCTGAATTTGCGGAGCAGATTGACACGCTCTATGCCAAATAACCAGGACGGACTGGGGCGCCGCGACCTTCGGGGACGGATCCAGTGCTTACTAGTGTTTCTCTGCGTCCCGGTTACGATCAAACTATGATCGAGTTAGTTACCGTCTGCACGGGAAATATTTGCCGCTCGCCCTTCAGCGAACGGATGCTGCACGCGGAACTGAATGCCGTGAGCCCCGGGATGTTCAGCGTTTCCAGTGCCGGAACTCATGCTCTGGTGGGGTCCGTGATGGAGCCCGAATCCGCCACTCTGCTGGCTGGATTGGGCGGGAGCTCCGAGGGCTTCGTATCCCGCCAGCTGACGGCAGGGATTCTTGGCCAGGCGGACCTGGTGCTGGCCCTGACCCGCGAACACCGCGGCGCCGTGGTGCGCACCAGCCCTCGTTTACTCAAGCGGGCCTACACCCTGCGGGAAATGGCCAGACTTGCCCGGGCCATCCGGCGCCACCACCCGGACGCCCTCCCCTATGGGGACAGTGCGGAGCAGGTGCAGGCCAGGTGGGCGCAGTTGGGGCCGCTATTGGCCAGCAAGCGCGGCATGTACCGGGCAGAGGACCCGGCGGACGACGACGTGATTGACCCCTTCCGGCGGGACCATCGGGCACACGAGCTGATGGTGGAGCAGATACTGCCCGCCGTTGAAGAGATCGCCCATTTGGAAGAGTACTTCGCACGTGGCGCCAACAACGGCTAGCTGACTGCTAGTTGGCTACGCGACGCCCCTGCGCCGGGTTCAGGGCACGGGCAGCTGCCTCTCGCCGAGAGCGGGTTGGCCAGGTGAAGGCAAACGTCAGCGACGCCACCAGCAGCACAATCACGCCAATGGCCAGGCCAGCGTCCATCCAGAACTGGTCCGGGAACAAGCGGATCAGGGTGTCATTTTCGTGGAACGTCCAGGTACCCGCCTTGAAGAAGATTCCGTGGAAATCGGTGAAGAACGTATCCCAGCCCATGAAGCCGAGCACGCCCAGAGCAATGATGATCACCAGGGTCACAATGGAGCCTGCAAACAGCCCACGGCGCACCGCTCCGGACCGGCGTCGCGCCAGGTAAATAATGCTAATCAAAGCAATCAGACCCAGGATGGAGCCCACAATAAAGGCCATCTGGAAGACGCCCTTGACGTCCGCCATGTGGCTAACCTCCCCCGGCGCAAACAGCTGCCGGTGATCGGTACCCACCAGGTCCCCCAGGAACCGCGGGCCGGTGAAGTTCAGCAAATACTGCAGCGTGTAGGAGCCATAGGTGAGCCTGTCATCCTGGCTGAAGCCGAAGGAGTCGGCAGGGAAGCCAGGGCGGTAGTACTCCACCCAGAGAAATAGTGGCGTGGTGACGACGCGGATGGCCAGCACCAGTAGGACCACCGGGTAGCAGATGGCTAGCAACACCTGAAAAATGCGCGGCAGCACTGGACGGAGGGCGGCGGCTTCTTCGCGGCCACTGGTACGCCTGTCCACCTCCGACTGCGGGGGGCGAACCTGAAGCATGGACGTGGGGAGTGGCTCGTTGTTCGCCGTGCTGCGGGGGGCGTCGTTCGGTACAGAATCTCGGGTTGAACGCTCGTCCGAAGCTGCCTTGGCGGGAGCATCCTTTGCTGACTCTTGGGGCTCGAGGTATCTTTGCGACGCAGGCTTGGCATCGGCGTCGTTAGTTGCCGTTTCCTGGGGCGCGGCAACGTTGTGCGCGCCCTCCTTGGAAGCTGCGGGGGCAGCCTTCTCCGGCGTCGCCTGCGGCGCCTCATGGTGCTGGGGCTCATTGGCCTGGGCCGCCTTGGCACCCTGCGGCTTCATCCACTCGAATTCGACGTCGTCTGCGCTCTCTTTGTTCTCACTCACACT
>JABBNV010000271.1 GCA_019352125.1 Acidobacteriota bacterium
TGCTGGGGGATAAGAATCGCGGGTCCGTTGCCTTTGACATCGCTCCCGGACCGGCCGGCGTGATCATCACCAATCAGATGTTGCAGGAAGTTGCCCGTATTCAATTCGCTGGCTAACTGCGTTTGGCGCCTCCCGGCTGCGCTGGGATGCGCCAAACGTCGTCGTGCTTTGCCTTGCGCTGAGGTTTTCGCGCCCCGATCGGACTTTTGCTACTGCGGCCGCACTAGTAGGAGTCAGATGAGGGCGCGCTTGTCCGGCTGGGGCGCGAAAACCGATCGGGACGCGAGTCACATGCCACGCATCCGGGGGCCCTAGTCCAGCTTTTCACCCGTTCCGGGGGACTTGACGGCGGTGCCCGTTGCTGTTGCGTAACCGGAAGCACCCACCTGAACGGCAATCGTGACCTTATTCGTGGAGCTGCGGTAGAGGCTGTACTTGTTCTCCGGGTAGTGTCCTACGCTTTGGCCGTTGTCGAAGTAGATCGTTTGGGCTTGGCCGGCCTTGAGGGTGACGCCGGTGAGCTTTTGAAAGTAGGACTCAGTTTTTCCCGTGGTGACGTCCTTCATCGTGTAGTAGACCGCCAACCCGGACACCGTATCCGGTGAGGAGTTGGTGACGGTGAATTGCAGCCTGTCAGCAACGGGGGCCTTAGTTTTTGGGTCGACGTTGTTTTCCGCTATGGCATTGGTGAGGCTGAGTCCTGGCTTGGTCCCCGAGGTGGACATGGGGTTCGAGGTTACAGGGAGCACAGCTGGTGCTGACGCGGAGCTTCCCGGCTGGCTGGCCGGGGCCGCGGCGGTGCTGGCACCGCACGCTGCTAGGGGTGCGACGGCGATCAGGGCTGCGGCCATGAGGGTGGCCGCGCGGAGGTTCTTTTTCATATCAGATTGCCTTTCTTAGGAGGGTTTTCTTGGTGCTGGCGAACAGCGCCGAGGTGACGCTGACGGCTAGTCCGAACAGCAGCCATAAGGTGTTGTTAAACGTTCCCGCCCAGATGAATGAAAGCGGTTGTTGGTTGTACACGTTCTTGATACCCAAGTAGGCGAAGGTTGAACGCTCGTACTGTTTAGTGACGGACGTTTGCTCCACAAGGTCCCTGGTGGTTTCATATCCACTGAAGTGCGACATAACGGCCTGTTCATGGGATTTGTCGATCTGCAGAGACGCAAAGAGCCCGCCGGGGATCTGATTGTCCGGGTCCATCGTGTCGCCGATTTGGGGGATGATGAGCACTACCACCAACCACAGAACTAGGGCCAGGATCAGTCCGGTGCTCGGACCTCGAGTCAGTGCTGCAAGCGCCATGGCCAGCAGGGACCACATGATGAGGTATTCGGCTGTGTGCAGCGCAGCTATGCCGAGGCGCGCATAGTCGGTTCCCTGCAGCGGTGCGTTGCCCACCACCAGTAGCGTGGCGGTGATGACGATGAATAATCCAGCAACCATGACGGTCCAGACAGCCGCTATGGCCAGGATTTTCCCGCCAGCAAAAGCAAACCGGTGAACCGGTCGGCTAAAGAGCAGGTGTAGAGTTCCCCGTCCTTTTTCCTTCGCAACCAACGAATATCCCAGCACGACGGCGAAGAGGCTGCCGACGATCTCTAGGTATTCAATGCCGCCGCGGAGCATTTGCAGCGGAAACAGCTGCGGGGGAGGGGCAGCGACGGTACTCCCCGCTGCCTTCAACGCAGTCACGTACTGGTTGTAGTCAGAAATCTTGATACGAAAGTCGGCGGACGCCACCACCACCGAAAGTACGACGACGGCGGCCAGAAACGCGAACAGCACGACCAAGAATTTGGTGCGGCGCAGGTCGGTGATTTCCTTCTGGCTCAGAATCAGTAAATCAGTCACGAAGAGTGCTCCTTATCCGGCCACGGGTGGTCAAGGCGACAGCGGCGCAGCCGACCACAGCGAAGACGAGGATGATCGCGAGGCCGGAAGAGATTGTTCCGGTGGCCTGCTGGTCGGCCAGTATCAATGAACTGACGTGTTTGAACTGTTCCGCCAGCGAGAGTGGGCCGGTCACGGCACTGGACAGGGCAAAGAAACCGGTTTGCGCGGCGGTTGGCCCCGCAACAGGGTTCAAAAGTGACACCGGATGTGCCGCCGTGCCCAACAACGGGAGCACGAATACCACCAGACTCCAGATAACGACTGGAATGAGAAGAGCCGAGGTAGCGGTGGCGGCGTAGAGCCCAGCTAACATGCCCAGGGCAACAAACGGCAGCAGAAACAACCACGCCAGAGCGTAGAGCCCAACGATCCGGGCGCTTTCACCTGGCGTCAAGAACTGCCCGGCCACTGCGCTAATGCAGCCGATGCTGATGAGCGTTGATACGGCCAGCAGTATCAACATAAAGAGTGCTAAGCCAGCCAGCTTTGAACCAAGATAAAATGCTGGCCGGACATCTCTGGACAGCATCAGGTCCGTGGTCCTCGCCTGTCGGTCGCGCAGAGTGGAGCGGACACCGACAACGATGGCCAGCAGTGCGCCGATTAAAACGATGTAAATGACCATGTTCCGGGCATAATACAAAGGTGAGAGGCCATCAAACGGATTGGCCGCCGTCGTCAATCCCTGGTTGCGTGCTTGCTGGTACACGTTGGACACCGTGGCCCGAGCGGAAGAACCTATGAACGCGGAGGCGGCGATCATTGACACAAAGACAAGCAGGAGAAACTGTGGAAGGCGCTCACGCCGAGCGCATAAAAGCTCGTGAGAAATGGTGCCCGTCCAGCGCATCAGGAGATCCTTCCGGCCTCGATGTGCAGGTAAATGTCCTCCAACGACTCCTGATCCGGGAACGACTGCAAAGTGGCCTGGACAGAATCCTGATAGATGAGCGTCCCGGAGCTGAGGATCCCGATGCTGCTGCAGGTTTTGGTGACTTCTGCGAGCAAGTGAGTGTTCATGAATACAGTCATGCCCAATTCGGTGTTCAACGAGATGATGGTTTCGCGCAATTTAGCGACGCCCTGCGGATCAAGACCTGATGTTGGCTCGTCCAAAAATAGGACGGAGGGTGCGTGCAGGATGGCTTGAGCGATGCCGGCGCGTTGTCTCATTCCTTTACTGAAGGTGCCAAGCCGTTGAGCCTCGCGCCCCGTGAAGTCAAGAAACGTCAGCACCTCCCGGATTCGAGCCCGTGGATTGCGAATTCCCGACAGGCGCGCGAAAAAGGTGAGATTTTCGGCAAGGGTGAGGTTGTCGTAGAACTGCACGTTCTCGGGAAGGTAGCCAATGGCCCGGCGGACGGCGTCAGGATCGGAGCGGATGTCGTGGCCCCCGATCACGGCTGTCCCCGACGATGGCTCAAGCAAGGTGGTGAGGATGCTGACCGTTGTCGTTTTGCCTGCGCCATTGTGTCCGAGGAGTCCAAAAATCTCGCCGCTCGGCACTTGGAGGTTGAGTTCATTCAAGGCCCGATGTTCGCCGTACCGTTTTATCAGTGCAGTGGTTTTGATCGCTATGTCCGTCATAGCAGGGACGCTACGCCGGGCCGGATAAGGAGAACCTGAGAGGAACTCGGGGGCGCCGATGGTCACGATGGCGGGCCGGAGTGGAATCGCCACACCGTTTGCGGGGCGGACTGCGCATGCTCGTCATCGAGCAGCCGTTCGTCCCGATGCGGGTCGTGCGGGAAACCGC
>JABBNV010000272.1:0-1976 GCA_019352125.1 Acidobacteriota bacterium
TGTTCAGTGCGGACAGGCTGGTAGTCAGCGTAGTGATCATGACAATCCCAGCAAGTACCCACGCGTCTACGAGCCCCTGAACGTCGCTGTGGCTTGCGGTGGGGAACTGCGCCTGCAAGTTCTCCACTTGCAGGTTTCCGAGAAACAAGCCGTATAGAACAAACAGGATGATGGCGGAAAGCAGCGATAGAAAAACACCCATTCTGTCCCGGAAAAACAATGTCAAGTTTCTCTTCATCAGCAGGCCAACAATGCGCATGTCTACTTTCCCTCAGCTGTAACAGCCAAAAAAACATCGTCCATTGTTCCGTGACGCATTTCAAAGTCCAGAATGTGTTCCCGATGCACATCAATGATGCTCATAGCCTCGTGAATACTCGGCACTTCCACTTCGAAAACATCGTTCTTGGCTTCGAAGACTAGACCCATTTCCGTCGCTGTTTGCCCGAGGCTGTTGCTGGCATCCGTCCGAATGGTTAGTACGCTCCGGCTGTATTTGGACCGCAGTTCTGACGGGGTGCCCGCAGCAACTTGCCGCCCCTTGTGGATGATGACTACCTCATCCGCGTTCTCCGTTTCCTGCATGTAGTGAGTGGTGAGGAACACTGTGAGGCCTTGCTCGTCTCTCAGGGTATCTATTGCGGTCCAGACTTGCTCGCGGCTGTGTGGATCAAGCCCGGCTGTTGGTTCGTCCAGGAATAGAACGGATGGACTGTGGATGAGCGCCCGGGCAATATCGACTCGCCGTTTCTCGCCACCGGAGAGCAGGCCGTAGCGGCGGTTCGCAAAATCTCCCAAGTCCACCAGCTCGGTGAGCTCTCGGATACGGGCTTCAGCCTTGCCGTGCAAGTTATAGAGCCCCCCGCGCATTCGCAGGTTCTCCCAAGGAGTGGCGAGCGGATCCAGCAGGGACTGTTGAAAGACAACCCCAATGTCACGCCGGATCCGATCGTCGTCTTGCCCAACAATATTTCCGTTGATGGAGATGCTGCCTTCGTCGAACGGCAGAGTAGTGGTCATACAGGAAATGGTGGTGCTTTTCCCTGCACCGTTGGTGCCCAGGAAAGCGAAGACGCTTCCGGACGGAATGTCCATTGACAGGCCATCGACCGCAGTGACGTTCCGGTAATTCTTCTTAAGATCCGTCACTCGAATCAAGTGTGCAGCCCCCCCAGCATGCTAAATCGAACGAATTGTTGATTCCGGCTACGCCCTCAAAGAAGAACGACCTGCGTGTTTGTGCGAGGTGAGGTGCCATCCAGCAAGGAGACTACAGGCGGAAGAGCAGCTGTGCAATGCATGGATCGTCTGAGGAGATAAAGGGAAGCAGGGGCCAAACGCCCTTAGCGGCCCGGCAGGGCGCTCAGGGATGGGGATCGGGCTTCCAAAAGCTCCGCGTAGGTGCCGTCACGTTCTGCCCAACGCAGGAGCTGTGCGGCTTGCACAATCACCTGGTTCGGCGTCGGGGCCTGGATGATGAGATCAAAAACCTCATCGAGAAAGCCGTCCGGTGGAGGTGCTACCGGGTTGACCTTCTCCTGGCCAGCGGTGGCAACGGCCGGGGGAACCAGTTCAGTGACGGTCACGCCGGCGACCTGTGGCCGGAGGGTATCGGTGTAGGCATGCACGCCGACTTTTGACGCGCCATATGCGGGCATCACGGGCAACGGCAGGAACCCGATTCCGGAGGATACGGTGATGATGTCCGCTCCGCCGCGGTTGATCAGGCCCTCGAAGACGCTGCGGTGCTGCAGGATGTGACGCAGGGGAGCGTCTTCACTCCGGAAGGGATCCATGCCGCTGCGTGGGAGGGTGCCTTCAAAGAGTTCAACATAGCTCGCGCTGGTCGCACCGTCCGTGTGCAGCGCACCGCGTGCGTCGGGGGCGAGTCCTGGCACGTTTCCGGCGTGCCTCGCACACTGCAGAACCTGCTGTTCAAGAGCCGCGGAGACGGAAACTACCAGTACAACGACTGG
>JABBNV010000272.1:1986-3646 GCA_019352125.1 Acidobacteriota bacterium
GTTGTTGTCGCTTCCTTCAGTCGGAAGCGACAACAACTGTAGTCTCACCCATCTAGCGAGTCCTTTTCATCCCCGGGTGAGTGAATCATCGAGACTGCCCGGCGTCGGGCGTGCTCCAACCGGGCACGGAAGCCCGTTGGCACCTGGTGTGGCAATTCGTCCACAGGGAACCACCGGACGTCGTCGCTCTCTTCGCTCACAGTGACCCGGGCAGTTGGGTCGACGACGGCTGCGAATCCGACATCCCAATGGGCGCTGCAAGAGAATCCAGAGTGGAGTTCGTGCCGGTCAAGATCAACGATGGATGGACAGAGCAGTACAAGGTCCGCAATTCCGGACTCCTCGCGGGCCTCCCGTTGCGCTGTTTCAGCCACCGTTGCGTCTTGCGGCTCAACGTGCCCGCCGAACTGCACCCAAAACTGTCCCTTCCCGTGGAAGCACAGCAGAATCTGGTCGAATTCCGGGGAAAAGATGAAGCAGGATCCCGTGATGTGCTCAGGGCCGCCGTCGCGACGCAAAGATGCGTCCCCGGCCAAGGCTACGAACCTCAGGTAGGCCTCCCGCACACCCGAGGAGGGAACTTCCTGGAGGCTCTCCAGCAGATCGTTATAAGGCATACCGCCATCGTGGCGCACAAATCCCTGAACAACAACAAGGCCCAGCATGCTTTGGCGGCTCCTGCTGACGTCCGTGGGATCATTGGCTCTATTGTGGATATGGCCAACGTTGCCCAGACCATTGGAGAAAACCGATGAACGCCCCGAATCAAGCCGAGGATACGGCCGACCGCTCCGATGTTCTGGATCTTGACGGACTCCTCAGCGCTGAGGAGATTGCGCTGCGGGACACGGTGCGCGAGTTTGTGGACCGCCGCATCCGCCCGAACATTGCCAGCTGGTATGAGAACGCGGTGTTCCCGGTAGAGCTGGTCAAGGAACTGGGGGAGCTGGGCCTGCTGGGCATGCATCTGCAGGGCTATGGCTGTCCGGGCCGCTCCGCCGTGGAGTATGGCTTGGCCGCGATGGAGCTCGAGGCGGGGGACTCGGGTCTGCGCACCTTCGTTAGCGTTCAAGGGTCCCTGGCTATGAGCGCCATCCACAAGTGGGGCTCGGAGGAGCAGAAGAACACGTACCTGCCGGGCATGGCCAAGGGCGAGATCATTGGCTGTTTCGCGCTGACGGAGCCAACGGCTGGCTCGGACCCGTCCTCCATGGCTGCGTTTGCCCGGCGCGACGGGGACGGTTGGGTGCTCACCGGAGCCAAGCGGTGGATTGGGTTGGCCTCGATTGCGCAGATTGCGGTGGTGTGGGCCATGACGGACGACGGCGTTCGCGGGTTCCTAGTGCCCACGGATACCCAGGGCTTCACGGCCACGCCCATTGAGCAGAAGCTCTCCATGCGCGCGTCCATTCAGTGCGATGTGACGTTTGAGGATGTCCGGCTGCCAGCCGATGCGATGCTGCCCGGGGCGAAGGGTCTGCGCGGTCCGTTCTCGTGCCTGAATGAGGCCCGTTACGGAATCCTCTGGGGTGCCATGGGAGCTGCCCGGGATAGTTACGAGGCGGCCTTGGCATACTCGCTGCAGCGGTTGCAGTTCGAGAAACCGCTGGCGGCATACCAGATCACGCAGGAGAAGCTGGTGAACATGCTGCTGGAGATC
>JABBNV010000273.1 GCA_019352125.1 Acidobacteriota bacterium
CTACGGAAGCGAGCAGTCTAATTCCTGTAGCAGTCAAGGTTACCGCCATTCTGGTTAGTCACAACGGCGGTACCTATCTACCCAGCGTTCTGGCGGCCATCGCCGCTCAAAGTCGCCCCGCAAACACCGTGCTTGCTGCGGATACCGGCTCACAAGATGGCTCCTTGAAGCTCCTGCAGGATGCTTTGGGTGATTCCCGCGTTGTTTCGCACACTGGCCATGACGGATTTGGCGGGGCGGTCAAGGCTACCCTGAAACAGCTGGCTCCAGCGGGCAATGAAGCCCAGGAATGGCTCTGGTTATTGCACGACGACGCGGAGCCGGCACCTGAGGCGCTGGCAGAGTTGTTGCATGCCGTGGAGCGGGCCCCTGCCGTGACTATTGCCGGTTGCAAGCAGCTGGATTACGCGGAACGCCGTCGTTTGGTTGACGTGGGCCTTTCCACCAGTCGCTGGGCCGAGCGCGTGACGCTGATTGAGTCTGATGAGCAGGATCAGGGCCAATACGACGGCCGCAGTGACACCTTGGCCGTTAATTCCGCCGGAATGTTGATTCGCCGGGACATCTGGGATTTGCTGGGCGGAATGGATCCGGCCCTGCCTTTTACGGGCGACGACGTTGACCTGGGCTGGCGCAACTGGTTGGCCGGGAACCGCGTGGTGGTGGTGCCCACGGCCAAGATGTACCACGTTGAAGATCGTGAAGGTTCAGTGGCAACACCGCTGGCGGCCCGCCGGGCCGAGGTTTACCTGCGGCTCAAGCACAGCCCCTGGTGGCAGCTCCCCTTCCTCTTTATAGGCGCACTGCTCGGCGGGATTTTCCAGCTGTTGGCTGGAGTGGCCATGAAGGATCCGGGCTACGGATTCATGCAGTTAGCAGGCACACTTTCCTCCCTGGTGCGGTGGACCGCACTCAGTAGCTCACGCCGGGTGGCTGCCCGTACACGTAAGGCACCGCGGTCCGTTGTGCGCGGACTGCAGGCTTCTCGACGCGAAATTCGGTCCCATCGCCGGTCCATGTTGGAATCGCTCACGGGGGACCCGATCGTCGGAGATGGAACTGGCGTTGAGCGTTCCATTCTTGAGCCAACGGGGGATGCGAATGATGATTTTGTGGCGCTGGCAACGCCGCGGCGGTTGTGGTCCGGCACCGGCGCCATCGTGGCCGTCGTTGCGCTGACGGCCGCCTCCCTGATTGCTTTTCTGCGCTTCTTTGGCGCGGGTGCTGCGGCCGGTGGCGCCTTGTTGCCGGTTTCTTCCTCCTTGGGAACCATCTGGCAGCACGCCACCTCCTGGTGGATTGACCTGGGCGGGGGACTGCCCGGCCATGGGGATCCCTTTGACTATGTGCTGTGGATTCTTGGTGTGCTGGGGTTTGGAAACGCTTCCGCGTCCGTGGTCTGGGTGCTGCTGCTGGCTCTGCCGTTGGCTGGGCTTCTGGCTTGGTACACCTCCGGTTTCCTGACCACGCTGCGCTGGCCACGGTTTATTGCCGCCTTTGTGTGGGCCGGCGCCCCGGCGCTACAGGTAGCACTGGGGCAGGGTCGCCTGGGTGCGCTGATTGCCCACGTGATGTTGCCGCTGGCCGTGCTGGGGATGGTGCGCGCCGTGGGTGGATCCGTGGTTCGCCGAACCACCATTGGCAAGCAGGGTGCTGGCACCCCTCGGCCCGGCACGGGCGGCGTCCCTTCCTGGACTGCCGCCGCCGCCGGTGGCCTTGCGCTAGCCGTGGTCACCGCATCTGCTCCGTTGCTGCTTCCCCTTGCCGTGGTGGCAGTGGTGTTCATTTCCCTGGCACTGCGCCGTCGCGCCCGCTCCTTGTGGTGGTCCCTGCTTCCCAGCCTGGCGCTGTTTATACCCTTGTTGATCTCAACGCTGGATAACCCACGGGCCGTTTTTGGCGATCCAGAAACGCCCACGCAGTACATTGCAGCCCCGTTGTGGCAGCAACTGCTGGGCCAGCCCATCAGCATTGCCAACAATGCTGGAATCACCGGTCTGACTCACTTTGCGTCCGGCGGATTCCCGTGGGCCATGACGTTGGTGATGATTGTGGCGGCGCCGCTAGTTGTGCTGGCCATTATAGGCGCCATCCTGCCCGGCCGCGGCGGCGTGTTTGCCCGCATCGCTTGGGTAGTCGCTGCTCTTGGCTTGGTGACCGCTTACTTTGCTGGAACTTTTGCCACCGCGGCTGTGGGCAGCGCGCTGGTGACGCCGTTTGTAGGCCCAGTGGTTTCCGCCGTGTTCCTGATGCTGCTGCTCGCTGCCGTTCGGTCCCTGGACGCGTTGCACAGCATGGCTCAAACGCGCAGTGATGCCATGGCCGCGGGTCTGCACAGCAACACGTCGAGAGCCATTCGTGGCGTGGCCGGTGTGCTGGCCGCCTTACTGATTATTGCTCCGCTGGTGAGCCTCACCGTGTTCACCGCGCGCAGCATGATCGCCGGAAACTCTACGCCGCAGAACCAGCTGGCTGCCTCCGTGAGCGGCCAGAGCACTACGGTTTCGGCGGCGGTCACGGCCGGTCAGTACGGCGCACCCTTCCAAGTTCAGCCCAACCCGCCGGCCACTTTGCCTGCTACTGCCAGTGACCGTGGCACTGGCCCTGAACACACCAGAACTTTGGTACTCACGGTTCAGCCGGATGGAACCATCTCCGCCGCGCTCATGCGGGCGGACGGCACCACAGAGGATTCGCTCTCAGCTGTGGCTTCCGCTTACACCGTGGTTGGTGATCCCGGTGCTGAGACGATCGCTTCTCCGGACGGCGTCGTGACGGATATCCGCACGGCCGTGGCCGCCATCGTTTCCCACGCTGGCGTGGATCCTCGCGCAACCTTGGCTCGGCTCGGCGTCGGCTTTGTGGTGCTCAAGAATGGGGACACAGCGGCGGAACTCTTGGCCAGCCAAATCAACTCAGTCCCAGGCTTGGGTACCGTTGGCCCCACCGAGGCCGGCGCACTCTGGCGTGTTGACCCGCAAACGACGACGGCGGGCCAGGCTCCCGAAGTTGGCTCACGGGTTCGTCTCCTGGACCGTTCAGGCAACGTCATTTCTTATCTGCCCTCCGTCGACTCGGGCGTGGACACCACCATCCCCGTTGGCGACGACGGCCGTATTGTGGTGCTCTCCGAGCGCAGCAACGTTGGCTGGACTGCCTGGCTGGATGGTCACCAGTTGACGCGGGTGGACGCTCAGTGGGCTCAAGGCTTCACGGTCCCTGCATCCGGCGGTCATTTGGAAATTCGTTTCCAGCAGCCGTGGGACTGGTTCTGGAACATCGTCACAGCTGTGGTGCTGGCCATCACCGTGCTCATGTCCATCCCGATCCCACCGCGCCGCACCCCGCGCCGCCCGGTTCGGGGCTCATCCAAGCCCGGAGCTCATGCGGGTGGTTCGGGCCATACACGCGGGTCCAAGGGTTACAGCGGATCCACGCGTTCGGGTAGCTCCACGGGTTCAAGCGCCGTCGAGCCAAGCAAGTCATCAACGCAGGAAGTAGGTGCCCATGTCTGAGGATTCTCCAACAGCGAAGTCAGCGAACGGGCCCGACGCCGGTACCCCCGAGTCTCCAACACCCGACGTTTCCCCTGATGCCTCGCGCCCATCGGCGGCTGCTGCCGAACAGCCCGAAGCTGCGGCCCCA
>JABBNV010000274.1 GCA_019352125.1 Acidobacteriota bacterium
CGCTGCCAAGAACAAGGCTGGCGGCAAGGAATTGTTGCGCATCATGCTCTCCAAGGATGCTGCCACCAATTTCGCCAAAACCAAGTTGGCGCCGTCCATTGTGAAGGGCACTGTTCCTGCCGATGGCTTCGGTTCCACCGCGCTGGTATCTCAGACCAAGATGTTGGACGCGGCTGGTTCCAAGATCTTCACCTGGAACTTCGTTGACCTCTACGGCACCAATAAGGACATGCTGGTTGTCTGGAACACCTTCCTCGATGGTGGCTCCGATGTGGCGACGCTGACCAAGGCCCTGCAAGCCATTACTGACAAGGTCCGCAATGACAGCTCAGTGACGAAGATTGAAGTGAAGTGACCTCCTTAGCACCAAAGACGCAACCGAAGCGCGGCGGCAAGTCCGCCGCGCCTCGGCGGCGGCGCAAACGGTTAACGTGGGACAAGGTCAGCTTTATGGCAGTCTTTCTGGGGCTGCCTCTGGTGATCTACGTGGTCTTTGTGATCTCACCCTTTGTTCAGGCGTTCAGCTATTCACTGACCAACTGGGGCGGTTTCTCCCAGACCATGAACTTCATCGGGTTTGATAACTACAAGACCCTCTTTACCGATGACATCTTCATGCATGCGCTGCGGAACAACATCCTGTTGGCCATCATTCTGCCCATCGTCACTATTGTCTTGGCCCTGCTGCTCGCCACCTTTGTGACCATTGGCGGATCCAGCAAGGGGCAGATCAGAGGCATCCGCGGGTCTTCTTTCTACCGCATTGTCTCTTTCTTCCCGTACGTGATTCCCGCCATCGTTATTGGTTTGATCTGGCTGCAGGTTTACGACCCGTCTGCCGGGCTCCTCAACGGTTTGCTGACCGGCATCGGGTTGGATAATTTCAAGTCCTTCCCCTGGTTGGGCCGCGAACAAACGGCCATGGGTGCCTCCATCATCGTCATTATTTGGGGCTTCGTAGGGTTCTACATGGTGCTCTTTGTTGCTGGCATCAAGGGAATTCCGGCGGAACTGTTCGAAGCCGCGCGCATCGATGGTGCCGGGCGATTCCGCACGCTCATTTCGCTGACGATTCCGATGCTGCGTGACAACATTCAGACGGCCTATATCTACATGGGAATTCTGGCCCTGGACGCCTTCGTCTACATGCAGGCATTGAACTCCGGCGGCGGCCCCAACAACTCCACACTGGTGATGAGCCAAAAGCTGTTCTCCACCGCCTTCACGGAAGGCAAGTTCGGCTTGGCGAGTGCCATGGGTGTTGTCCTGGCGGTCATTACCCTCATTTTCTCGGGCATCGTGTTCGTGGTGAACCACCTGACTGGCGGCAATAAGGATGTGTCCGACTAATGGCTACTGACGTTTCAACTTCGCTTCCGCCCCAGCAGGGGGATCGGCTCAAGCTTCGCAAACCCAAGTCAACTTCCGGTGACAAGGCAGTAGGTGCGGTCTCGCACACCATGCTGATCCTGTGGTCCTTGATAGTGATCCTGCCATTGCTCTGGGTGGCACTATCCTCCTTCAAGACCTCCTCCGAGATTTTTTCCTCCCCGTTTTCGTTGCCTGCCAAGTGGGGCTTCAATAATTACGCCAAGGCGTGGACCACGGCTGGTATTGGCAGCGCTTTCTTGAACTCCGTCATCTTGGTGGCGTTCGCCTTGGCTATTGTGATGGTGCTTGGCGCCATGTGTGCCTATGTACTTGCTCGGTTCAAGTTTCCCGGCAGTAGGGCCATTTACTACCTGATGCTGGCTGGGCTGACGTTCCCGATTTTCTTGGCCATTGTGCCCTTGTTCTTCATCTTGAAGAACCTTGGCTTGCTCAATACACTGCCGGGGCTGATCATCACCTATGTGGCGTTCGCTTTGCCGTTTACGGTGTTCTTCCTGTTCTCGTTCTTCAAGAATCTGCCTCACGAAATAACCGAGGCGGCTTCCTTGGATGGGGCTGGGGAATGGCGGACGTTTTTCCAGGTGATGCTGCCTATGGCAAAACCGGGGCTAGCCTCGGTGGCCATCTTCAACTTCCTGGGACTGTGGAACCAATTCCTGATTCCGATCGCTATCAACGCGGCGGGACCCAAGGTAATTTCTCAGGCCATGGCGTCGTTTGCCAGCCAGGCTGGGTACAACGTTGACTTCGGTTCCCTCTTTGCCGCCGTCGTGATCACTGTGGTGCCGGTGCTGGTTGTGTACGTCATCTTCCAGCGTCAGCTTCAGGGTTCAGTCTCGCAAGGAACCATGAAGTAGCGCAGCGGGTTTCCTAGGATTTCTTTTGCCGGGCGCGATACGCGGCAACGTGCGCGCGGTTGGCGCAGTTGCCCGTGTCGCAGAATCGGCGGGAACGGTTCTTTGAAAGATCAAGCACGACGGCGTTGCAATCGTCCGCTGCGCAGGTCTTCAACCGTGCCAGTTCCTTTTCTCGAATGACGTCCACGAGTGCCATCGCCGCTTCGGTGCCCATGCGCTGGGCCAGCGGGGCATCGGGTGTGGTGGCGTGAAGGTGCCAATCCCACTGATCATGTTTCACCAGCTGCGGCAGTGCGTGGGCGTCACGGAGAATCTTGTTGGCCAGCACCACGGCTGCGTCCTCTTCGGCTAACCAAATTTCCCGCAGGGCGGGTCGTAAAGCTCGGACGGCAGCCAGCTCTGCGTCGTCGTGAGTGCGCGTACCGCTGTACTGTTCCGCCAACACAAAGGCGTCAAGATCTTGCAGCGTTTGAAGGGCGTCGGGCGTCTCCTCTGCTGTGTTGATCAGCGCAGCGGCGGAGGCCAGCGCCAGTTCAGTGTCATGGGTAAAGACCACCTTGACTCCTTACATGGTTATCCGTATTGTAATGAGTGTAGCAACGTTTACTCATTACATGTATGTCCTCGCGCCTTGTGGCCGGGCATCGCGGAAAGCCGTGACCCCTTGAGAATTTTTCGTCCCCGTATCTCGCTCGGAACTCCGGGCCTAGCTGCTGCGCTGATTGCTGCCAGTGCCTTTGCGCTCTCGGGTTCCTTCGCAAAGTCACTGTTTGAAAGTGGTTGGTCTGCCGGGGCCGCCGTTGGCGTGCGGATTGGTGGCGCCGCCCTGGTACTGGCCGTTCCCGTCATCCTTATTCTGGTGCGCCGCTGGGCCATTGTGCGGGGTTCGCTCTGGCGGGTAGCGCTCTACGGCGTGGTGCCCATTGCCCTCTGCCAACTCTTCTACTTCAACGCTGTGACGCACCTGTCCGTGGGAGTGGCTCTGTTGCTGGAGTATCTCTCCCCGATATTGCTCGTGCTGTGGGCGTGGCTGCGTACCAAGAAAAGTCCGCGCACGCTCACCATTCTGGGCGGATTGGCAGCCATAGGCGGCCTGGCGTTGGTGCTGGATCTCTCCGGCCCGCAGCGCATTGATGTGGAGGGCGTGTTGTGGGGCCTGGCTGCGGCCGTCTGCTCCGCAGCGTTCTTCATCATGAGCGCCTATCAGGGCGACGACGTGCCCCCAGTATTGTTGGCCGGCGGAGGAATGGCGGTCGGCGGGGTGCTCATCTTTGTCTTGGGTGCTGTGGGCATCGTGCCCATGACTTTTGCCTCGGCAGATGTGACCTTTGCAAACCATGCCCTTCCATGGTTCGTGCCCATTCTTGGCCTGGTGGTGGTGTCCACCGTGTTCT
>JABBNV010000275.1 GCA_019352125.1 Acidobacteriota bacterium
CTACATGGAACGCCGCGGCGTCTGCCGCGACTATGCCCACCTGGCCGTCGCCTTCTGCCGAAGGTAACGGCTTCCGGCGTTGGAGCAACCATTCTGGCCGCTGCCTACGCTCAGCTGGGTGTCCACCAGGACTGCACCGCTCTGGTGAGCAACTCGCTCGCCGCTGCGGGTATCTTCTACCACGGCTGGCCGGCCGGTTACATGTCCTTGGGTCGGACGGTTACTGCCGCTGAAGCTCAGCCGGGCGACCTGATCTACTACGACAACGCTGGCGCGGGTATGCCGCACATCGCTGTATACGCAGGCAACGGAATGGCAGTGCACGGCGGCATGAACGGTGGAAACACCGAGGTCGCCACGGCGTACTTGGGTTCCGGCCCGGTCTTCATCGCCATCGGTCACTAATAACCTGTAGCTAATCTCCTCGGAAGCCCTCGCCTTGGCGGGGGCTTCCGACGTTTAATCCACAACTCACTACTCCCGGTGGGTGCTGCCCACACCACCCTCCGGCGCGCATGCCCTTCGGAGTGCAGCTCCCGCGCGCATAACACCAATATGTCCACGGGAGCCCTGAATAAAGGGACATGTGCAGTGGAGGGGAGAGGTTTTTGTGTCGGATTCGTGGATTTGCACGTGCATTGCCTAGGCTGGTGCTGTTGATCCACGGCTCGGTTGAGCCTAGGGCAGCCTGCTCTTGGTGTTTCACCGGGTCATTCAGGTAGAGGACTGCGCATGCGCACTCTCGTTTTGAATGCTGGGTACGAACCACTTGCGGTCATATCCTTCCGCAGGGCGCTGGTGCTTGTCCTGACGGGCAAGGCAAGCGTTATAGCCGAGGACTACGAGGACCCGGTGGTGGGCCCCGGATCGATATTGTCCAGACCATCCGTTATTTTGCTGCACCGGTATGTGCGTCTTCCTTACACCAAAGCTGCTCAAGTCAGCAGGCGCGGGGTACTGCGCCGGGACGGGCACCGTTGCGGTTACTGCGGAAAGGCGGCATCCACCGTGGATCATATTCAGCCGCGCTCACGTGGTGGGGCAGATAGCTGGGAAAATTTAGTGGCATGCTGTCTGCGCTGCAATAACGTCAAGGGCAACCACACGCCGTCGGAGATGGGCTGGAAACTGAAAACCTCCCCCCAGCCGCCCCGGAGTGGCTTCTGGCAGCTCAAGGAGCTGGACAAGCCACTGGCGGATTGGAGTCCATTCTTGGGCGTGGAAACTGCTGCCTGATTCATTACTTGCTGCCCTTGTGCTGGCGGGTGGCCGCTCGCAACGACTAGGCGAACCTAAGGCCCGGTTGATGTTGGAGGGACAGAGCCTCTTGCAGCGAACCTTGGCCGCTGTGCACTGCGAAACGGGCCTGGTGACGGTGGTTGGACCGCCTGACTTAGCCGAATTGCTTGACGCCGCTGCTGACCGTCTGGTCCGGGAGGATCCGCCCTTTGCTGGGCCGGCCGCTGCTGTGGCTGCAGGCCTTGCGGGATCCCCATCTGCAGAGTGGATGCTGGTGCTGGCCTGCGACATGCCGCAGGTGTACCAGGTGGTTGCTGTGTTGGCTCCGGCGGTGGCGCAGGCGCATTCCAGTGTAGAGGCTTTGATTGCGTACGACGGCGGCAGGCAACAACCGCTGGCGGCATGTTACCGACGGGCTGCTCTGGCCCACCGTGTGGATGAGCTGCGGGCGCGCGGGGAGCTCAATAACCTCTCGATGCGGACGCTGATTGCTAGTCTTGAAGAGGCTCGCGTGGATGTTCCTGCGGGCAGCACCGCGGACGTTGATACATGGGCTCAGGCCGCAATGTGGGGGATCAGGGCCGGTGACCACCGCGCGAAAGGACACGCAGATGACGCAGGAGATAACCCTGGCTCAGTGGACGGCTAGCTTGCTGGCCGCCTTCGAGATTCCCGAGACTGAAGTGGATGTTGATGCCGTGCTGGCGCTGGCGGGGGTGGCAGCTCACTCGGTGGTTCGCCCGGCGGCACCGCTGACCACCTACATTGCTGGCTACGCAGCGGGGATGGCCGTAGGGGCGGGGCAAGCTCAGTCCCAGACTGCACAAAAATCAGCGCTGACTCATGCTGGTGACGTGGCCCGGGCCTACGGGGATGCTGAGTCAACTGGCGACGCTGAGTCAACCTCGGATCCACGCCCATGAGTTCTGCCGTGGTGCTCAAACTCAGTTGGGCTGAGGCACGGGCAGTTGTCGCAGAGCGGGTTGAACCACTTCCGGCACACTCCGTACCGTTGAAAGACTGCCTGGGCAGAATTCTGGCGACGGACATGCTGGCTCTGGCGCCGATGCCGCATTACACCAGCGCGGCCATGGACGGGTGGGCCGTTGCGGGCAGCCCTCCGTGGATTCTGGTGGAGGCAGGGGAGCGGATTACGGCTGGTCAGGCCGGGCCCGTGGTGACCGGCGGAGTGCTGCCGCCAGGCGCCAAAGCTGTGTTGCGCAGCGAAGCCGCGATGGTGGCCACGGATGCGGACGGACTCCCAGTGCTAGCGCTCAGTGGAGCCGCACGTCCCGGGGACCCTAAATCTGGTGCGCATATTCGTAAGGTTGGCGAGGAAGCAGCGGCGGGGGATCTTCTGGTGAAGGCCGGAACCACGCTCAACCCGGCGCACTTGGCGTTGGCTGCCTTGGCCGGGCATGATGAGCTCACCGCGCTGGGCCGTCCCGTGGCGCGGTTGGCGTACACGGGGGATGAAATTGTCTCCAGCGGTGTTCCCGGACCGGGCCAGGTCCGTGACGTGTTCTCCATCCAAATGGGCCACGTTATCGAGTCCCTGGGTGCTGAGGTGGCTTCGGAGCAGCACATCCCCGATTCTCTGGCAGCGACTATTGCTGCTTTGGAAGAAACCGAAAATGATGCGGCCGACGTCGTCATCACCACGGGTGGCACCGGCGTCTCCGAGGTTGACTTTCTACGCCCGGCCATTGCTGCGTTGGGCGGCAGGTTAGTGGTGGATGGCATTGCCATGCGGCCCGGGCACCCCACCCTGCTGGCCGAACTGCCGGATCGCCGCTATATCCTGGGCCTTCCTGGCAACCCGCTCGCAGCCATGATGGGGCTGATGACTCTGGGCGCGCCGTTGCTGGCGAAACTCGGGAGCCTGCCGGCACCCGCAGTTTTTGAGGTTGTCTGTGGCGCCACGGTACCGCCCAGTGACGGGCCAACGCGGCTGATGCCGTATCGCTTGGTGTACGGTCTGGCCTCTCCGGCCACGCATACCGGTTCTGCCATGCTGCGCGGCTTGGCGGACGCGGATGGAGTGATGGTGGTTCCTCCGCACGGTGTGCGCATGGGGGATACTGCAGTGGCATTTGCTCTGCCGTGGGTGCACCAGAGCTAAGCGGTTACGGCGGGTTCCAGGCGGATCACTATTGATTTGGACGTCGGCGTTCCTGACACGTCCGCGGTGGAGTCAAGTGGCACTAACACGTTCGTCTCGGGGTAGTAGGCGGCAGCACAGCCACGTGGCGTTGAATAGGCAATGGTCCGGAACCGTGGCGCACGGCGTTCCTTACCGTCACGCCACTCGGACACCAGATCAACGAATGCACCGTCCGCGATACCAAGGTCAGCCAGATCCGCTGCATTGACAAACACTACGCGGCGGCCACCGTGC
>JABBNV010000276.1:0-2716 GCA_019352125.1 Acidobacteriota bacterium
CACGCCTCCACGAATGCTCAGCCCAGCGATGGGTAATGTGAAGGATACTTTGCCGGACAACTTGCCAGAGGACGGCTCGGTGACTGACCTTGCGACGCCGTTAGCGAGCATTATTGGCTCTCTAGCTGCTGAGCGTTTGACCAAGTATCTCAAGCTGACCACCGTGGGTGAGCTGCTGCAGCACTTCCCGCGCCGTTACCTCAACCCGAAGGAGCTCACCCCGGTAGAGAGCCTGGTAGTGGGCGAAAAAGTCTCTGTGGTGGCCCGGGTGACATCCATTTCGAGCCGAGCAATGCGCCAGCGTAAGGGCACGATTACGACCGTAGAAATATGGGATGGAACTGCTGGGCTCGGCGGCATCATGGAGCTCACTTTTTTCTATAAATGGCGGATCAAAGAGGAGCTCTCCGTCGGTTCTACAGCACTGTTCAATGGGACGGTTAAGGCATTCGGTGGAAGAAAATCTTTGAGTAACCCTGAATTCTCGGTGCTCGCGCCCGACGAAGGGCTTCGGGGAGATGAAGGCATCGCCGGAGTTGACGGTGCCAAGATGCCGATTCCTATCTACCCAGTCTCCGGAAAGTTGGAGTCATGGGAGGTAAAGCGAGCCGCCCAGACGGTACTGCAGAAGGTTAACCTTGAGGCACTTCCGGACCCGTTGCCGGTGGCCGTAGCCGAGCGCGAGGGGTTTGGACCTCTGGCAGAGGCGTATCGCGGTATCCACCGGCCATGGGACGATCGGGATTGGAAACGGGCCCGCGCCCACTTTCGCTACGCAGAAGCCTTGGTGATGCAGACGGCGCTGGCACGACGTCGTGCTATTGCTGCGTCGCAAAGGGCCACCGCGCGTCCCGGCAAGCCGGATGGCCTCCTGACACGGTTCGATGCAAGTTTGCCGTTCGATCTCACCACTGGGCAGCGCGAGGTTGGGGCCACCATTGCCGACGGCGTTGCCAGCGATCGCGCCATGAACCGGTTGCTGCAGGGCGAGGTGGGGTCCGGTAAGACTGTGGTGGCGTTGCGTGCCATGCTCCAGGTGATCGACTCCGGAGGCCAGGCCGCGCTGCTTGCCCCTACCGAAGTCCTTGCAGCGCAGCATTACGAGTCCATCCGTGCCATCCTCGGGCCGCTGGCGGAGGGTGGCATGCTGGGCGGTGCAGAGGACGGAACGCGCGTGACGCTCCTGACCGGTTCCATGCCCACTTCGGCGAAGAAGAAGGCGCTACTGGAAGCCGCCAGCGGGGATGCAGGCATTGTGGTGGGGACCCACGCCTTGCTCTCTGAGCATGTGCAGTTCTTTGACTTGGGCCTCATTGTGGTAGATGAGCAGCACCGCTTTGGTGTGGAACAGCGTGACACGCTCCGGTCCAAAGCCAACAAGCCTCCGCACCTGCTGGTCATGACAGCCACACCGATTCCGCGCACGGTGGCCATGACGGTTTTTGGTGATTTAGAGACGTCCGTGTTGCGTGAGCTCCCCGCCGGGAGGGCACCGATCACCACCCACGTGGTGGGGTTGGTGCAGCATCCCGCTTGGGTTGAGCGAATTTGGGCTCGGACTCGTGAAGAGGTGGAAGCAGTGCATCAGGTGTACGTGGTGTGCCCCAAGATTGGTGACGATTACTCCGGCGCCGCGTTGGCAGACGGCCCAGACGCCTACGATGCACCGGACGAAGCACCTGCCGTGGAGCTGACCTCCGTAATAGCTCTGGCGGATCAGTTGGCTGAAGTGCCAGTGCTGGCCGGTGTACGGATCGCTATGCTGCACGGTCGGATGGACCCGGTGGACAAAGCCAGCACCATGGCGGCGTTTGCTGCAGGAGAGATCGATGTGTTGGTATCCACCACCGTGATCGAAGTTGGCGTGGACGTGCCAAATGCCACGCTCATGGTGGTGATGGATGCGGATAGATTTGGCATCTCACAATTGCACCAGCTGCGCGGCCGGGTAGGGCGTGGTGGTCTGCCGGGAACTGCGCTCTTGGTGACTGCTTTGGAACCGGACCATCCAAGCTTGGAGCGGCTGGGCGTGGTGGCGGGCACCACGGATGGTTTTGTGCTGGCTGAGGAGGATCTGCGCTTCCGCAAGGAGGGCGACGTGCT
The DNA here is from genome assembly GCA_019352125.1 of Acidobacteriota bacterium. Taxonomy (GTDB): domain Bacteria; phylum Actinomycetota; class Actinomycetes; order Actinomycetales; family Micrococcaceae; genus JABBNV01. The sequence goes on from JABBNV010000276.1 coordinate 2,104, forward strand.
GGGCGCCAGCCAATCCGGCGGAAAATCTGCGCTTCAGCTGCTGCGTGTGCTGGACCACGGGGAGATCATTTCCCGAGCCAGAGCGGACTCGGTGGACATCATTGAGCGGGACCGTACCTTGGCGCATCACCCGGAGCTGAGAGAGGCCATCGAGCTGTATCTCAATCCCGAGAAAGAGGAGTTCCTTGAACGTGGCTGATTTTTTGAAGGCTGAACAGTGAGCCGCATTATTTCCGGCGTGGCGGGGGGAGTTCCTTTGGCGTCCGTCCCCGGAACGGGCACACGCCCCACCACGGACAGGGTCAAGGAGGCGCTCTTCTCGCGGTTGGAAGCACTGGGAGCCATTGCTGATGCCAGAGTGTTGGATCTCTTTGCAGGCTCAGGTGCCTTAGGCATAGAGAGCGCCAGCCGGGGCGCTCAATCAGTTGAGCTGGTTGAAGCGGATGCCAAGGCCGTAGCCATCTGCCAGAGGAACAGCGGCACGGTGAATGACATTTTGGGCGCCACCACTGTGCAGGTGCAACGATCCAAAGTGGAGTCATTCCTGCTCCGCAGCGCCGCCGCTGGCGTGGACAGGTGGGATCTGGTGTTCATGGACCCGCCGTATCCCCTG
>JABBNV010000276.1:2726-3635 GCA_019352125.1 Acidobacteriota bacterium
ATGAACTATCGTTGAGCGCTATTTTGAGTTCTCTAGCACCCCAACTCAGTCCGGAAGCCGTAATAGTGGTGGAACGGTCCACCCGATCACCGGAACCTACGTGGCCCGCGGAACTGGAGCGGTTCGCTGGGAAAAAATACGGCGAAACTCATTTGTGGTTCGCTGAACCCGCGTAGTTGCTGAGGCCAGGCTGCTTAGTTCGCGGGGAATATTCTTTCCTTTACTGCCGTTGCGGCCACTATGAAGGCAATAACGTATGACGCCTATGGCGCACCTTTGCAAGTGACCGAACAACCCACCCCCAAAGTGGGCCCAGGGTCCATTCTGATCAGGGTGAAGGCCGCGGGCGTCAACCCCGTGGACTGGAAAGTCATGGGTGGGTACCTGGACTCATTCATGGACATAGAGTTTCCGGCGATCCCGGGGTGGGATGCAGCCGGCGTCGTCGAAGCTGTGGGCATCGATACCCCAGAGTTCTCGGTGGGCGATGAAGTCATTACCTATGGCCGGAAGAACTGGGTGCACGGCGGAAGCTTTGCTGAACTGATGGCAGTTCCGGCGGATATTGCCGCCACGAAGCCCACGAATATGAGCTGGGAAGAAGCCGCTGGCCTTCCTCTGGTGGGGTTGACGTCCTACCAGACGCTGAAGCGCATGAACCTTGCCCAGGGCGAGACTTTGCTGATCCACGGCGGTGCCGGTGGCGTTGGGGCCGCAGGAATACAGATTGCCGTCAGTATGGGAGCCCGGGTGATCGCCACCGCCAGCAAGCCCAACCATGACTACCTTCGATCCTTGGGTGCGGAGCCCGTTGAGTACGGAGACCAACTGGTAGGCCAAGTCCGCTCGCTCGCACCAGAGGGTGTGGATCTGGTGGCGGACTTTGTGGGTGGAGTCCTGGAACAGACT
>JABBNV010000277.1 GCA_019352125.1 Acidobacteriota bacterium
CTCAAACTTCACAGCGTTTTCGACGGCGCGCAGGGAGTTCACGTTCTTGGTTTCCGAACGGGTTCCGAACTTTTCCTGCCCGTACGGACGGAGCGAAACGTTGGCGTCGCAGCGCACGTTTCCGCGTTCCATCTTGGCATCGGAAACGCCCAGGTTCTTCACGATCTCGCGCACGGCGGCAACGTAGGCCTTGGCCAATTCCGGAGCCCGCGCACCGGCACCCTGGATGGGCTTGGTGACGATCTCCACCAGCGGAACGCCTGCGCGGTTGTAGTCCACCAGCGAGAAGTCGGCACCCTGGATGCGGCCCGTTGCGCCACCCATGTGGGTGAGCTTTCCAGCGTCCTCTTCCATGTGCGCACGCTCAATCTCCACGCGGAACACTTCGCCGTCGCTCAGTTCGATGTCCAGGTAGCCGTCGTAGGCAATCGGATCTTCGTACTGCGAGGTCTGAAAGTTCTTGGGGGTGTCCGGGTAGAAGTACTGCTTGCGCGCAAAGGTGCATGACTCAGCGATGGAGCAGTTCAGCGCCAGGCCAATCATGATGGATGACTCCACGGCCTTCTTGTTGACCACGGGCAGCACGCCGGGCAGGCCCAGGTCCACCTCATTGACGTTGGTGTTCGGCTCGTCGCCAAAGATGTTGGGCGCGGAGCTGAACATCTTGGTCTTCGTGTTCAGCTCAACGTGAACCTCAAAGCCCAAAACCGGATCAAATTTCTCAATGGCTTCATCGAAGCTGAGAGTGGCATCAGTGGACATTACTTGGACTCCTTAGCGTTCGATGCGGCCGTTGGCAGCTGGGGGGCCTTGTTCAACAGCGGGCCACCCCACTGTTCCTCCAGCAATGACTCCAGCACGGCACCCACGCGGTACAACCGTGCATCCTGCCTGGCCGGAGCCAGCAGCTGCACACCGGCGGGCAAACCATCTTCGTCCGCCAGCCCGCTGGGGAGGGAGAGTCCAGGAATTCCGGCCAGGTTTGCCGGAATAGTGGCTACGTCATTGAGGTACATGGCCAACGGATCATCCAGCTTCTCCCCGAGCTTGAACGCCGTGGTGGGCGCCGTGGGGGAAATGAGCACGTCAGCCTGAGCGAATGCAGCATCAAAGTCACGCTGGATGAGCGTACGAACCTTCTGTGCCGAACCGTAGTAAGCGTCGTAGTACCCAGCGCTGAGTGCGTAGGTTCCGAGGATGATGCGGCGCTTTACCTCGTCACCAAAGCCCGCGGCCCTGGTTGCACCCATCACGCGTTCAATGGTCATGGGGCCGTCGGTGGGCAACGCGCGCAGGCCGAACCGGACGCCGTCGAACTTGGCAAGGTTTGAGGACGCCTCCGAAGGCATGATCAGGTAATAGGCGCCCAGAGCGTATGTGAGATTCGGGCAGGAAACCTCAACGATTTCCGCCCCGGCGCTGCGCAGCAACTCCAACGATTCGTTGAATCGAGCCTCCACGCCAGCCTGGTAACCCTCACCGTGGAGTTCGGAGATGATGCCGATCTTCATGCCCTTCACGTTGCCCAAGCGAGCAGCAGCCACCAGACCGGTAGAGGGATCAGTGAGAGAGGTGGAGTCAAACGGATCATGCCCGCCAATGACTTCCTGCAACAGAGCCGCATCCAGCACCGTGCGCGAAACGGGCCCAATTTGATCCAGCGAGGAAGCCATGGCAATGGCACCATAACGCGAAACCGCACCGTAGGTGGGCTTCACGCCAACAGTTCCGGTGACGGCGCCCGGCTGGCGGATGGAGCCACCCGTGTCAGTTCCCAGCGCTAACGGAGCCTCAAAAGCGGCCACAGCAGCGGCCGAACCACCACCGGAACCACCCGGAATCCGGTCCAGATCCCACGGGTTGTGGGTAGGACCAAAGGCTGAGTGCTCCGTGGAGGACCCCATGGCAAATTCATCCAAGTTGGTCTTACCCAGGATGGGCATCCGCGCCGCACGCAGCTTCTTGACCACGGTGGCGTCATAGGGGCTGTGCCACCCCTCGAGGATCTTCGAACCAGCCGTGGTGGGCTGGCCAATGGTAACAATCAGGTCCTTGACGGCGATCGGTACACCAGCGAGTTCGTGCAGGTTCTCAGCATCGGCCCCGCCACGTGCACGCGCAGCATCAACTTCTGCTGCTACTGCGAGCGCCTCGTCAGTGTTGATGTGCAAGAACGCGTGCACTGCACCGTCCACGGCGGCAATCCGGTCCAAGTGCGCCTGCGTGACCTCAACGGCCGAGACTTCCTTCGCTGCCAGTTTCGCGGCAAGGTCCGCAGCACTGGATTTGATCAACTCAGTCATCAGTCCTCTTCCAAAATTGCGGGCACCTTGAACTTGCCGTCGGCGCTATCCGGAGCACCGGAGAGAGCCTGTTCGGCGGTCAGCACGTGACCCACTACATCTTCCCGGAGCACATTGCTCAACGGTATCGGGTGCGACGTAGCAGGAACATCCTGCCCTGCCACCTCACTGACACTCTTGACCGAGTCCACAATCACGGCGAGTTCGCCAGCCATGCGGTCAAGTTCGGCGTCGGTCATCTGAATGTGAGCGAGTTGCGCCAAATGCGCCACGTCGTCACGGTTGATCGCAGTCATGGATCTCCCCTGCACAAAGTCGGTGTTTTCCCCTCTAGTCTAAGGGGAATTCCATACCGAGATTTGCCGCTGGAGCTAGGCGGGATTCAGGGTGTACACGCGCAGGATTCCGCCCGTCTCCGGGATGGGCCAGTCGCGGTCCGGCATCCGAGTGAATCCCATGCTTTCGTAGAGACCATGGGCGCTGTACCAATCGGGCCCAGTGGTGAGGGCGACGGCGGTGATACCCGGCAGGGTGCGCGCGTGATCGATGACAGCGGTCACCAAAGTCCGGCCGATCCCACCGCGCTGGACTGCGGGATCCACCACCAACATCCGGAACTCAAGCTCGTGCTCCCGGGCGATGTCCGCGTAGGGCTGCCCCATTGTGGCCAGAGTCACGGAGCCGACGATCTTCCCGTCCCGCTCAGCAACCCAAATGGTGGCCTGTTCGGCACGGCTAGCCACGTCCTGGATGCGCTGCATGTACGGGTGCTCGGCATCATCAAAATACCCCGCCGCCAGATAGGAATCCCGGGTCACCCGAGCTACTTCCGGGTAATCAGTGGGAACTATCGGGCGAACTGTAACTAATGAGGACATGACGCTTTCGGGTAAGGCTAACGGGGATACACCCATCCTATCCCGCCCCTTATCCAACGCGAGTGCTCAAGTGGTCGCTAAACGGCCCTTTTAGCGACCACTTGAGCGTTAGCGTTTGCGGCTGTGGATAACTTTTAGCACGACGGCATAAGGTTCGGCACACTGAATGCCATGAAGACACCGAGCCCCTTACCTCTGAGACTAGCGAACAGACCCTTTACCAGGGGCGAAGCTCACCTTTTGGGCGTCAGTAACCGAAGATTGCGCAGTTCGGATCTATTGCGCGACGGGTATGGCGTCTATTTTCCGTATGGAAGCTCTAGGACATTGTCAGAGGTGGCTGCCGTTTTGGCTTCGACGGTACCCGGT
>JABBNV010000278.1 GCA_019352125.1 Acidobacteriota bacterium
CTTCACAAGTGCCTGCCAGTGACGTTTGTACTCTTCGTGTTTTTGAACGCCTTGAAGAGCGCAAAACAACACCAGCGACGGGTAATCTCGCCCTACAAAAGGGACCGTGTTTGGACCGATGAAAAACGGTTCAGAGGCGATTCTTAATTGACAGGTGTGGTCACCGAAATAAATCACTGGGTGTGAGCTGTTGGCGTCGAAAAATCCCTGCCCCTCGAGGTATCCAAGAATCCCTGCCTCGCTCTGATCGAATACTGGCAGACCATTGTGGGCATCGAGCTCAGACTTGTCGAACTTTCGCCCAACCGGAAGCCTTGTGACCAGATCTTCCACCGGACGGTTGGTGGCTCCAACACCTGTCAAAGTAGATTTAAAGGCTCCCGTCAAGAGAGCTGTGGAAGTCGCGGCGAGTTTGGTGTTGGCGGCGATCTTGTCGTCGAGGGCGCCCAGCACCTCCGCGATGGCTCGCTGCTGCGAAGGATCTGGAACCGAAATCGGCACAGCCGAGAGTATTGAAGTGTTGAGGTTCGGCATCGTGGCGCCGACTGCATGCCGGACGATCCACGCGCGAGACTTTTCTGTCCCAAGGAGATACGAAACATAGGCCGAATTGTGGACGCTTCTATCGCCTAGTCTGACTCGTAGACATCCAGTCCCGCACAACCAACCGTCGTTTTCTTGGCGAACCAGTGCCCGCTTTTCAACATCCCCACGTCGGGAATAGACGATGTCTCCTTCCCTCAGTCGATACTTGGCTAGGCGAGCAACGTCTGATTCTGGAATCCTTGCAATGCCATCGACACCGATTACATTGTCACCAATGTTTTGAGGCATAACGACTGGAACACCGCGAAGCACATAGTCAGAAGCATGAAGCTGACTGCCAAATGGGCCCGTTTGGATGCCGCCTCCTCCTTCGAGGCAGAGGGATCCCAGCGTGGTGTCCTTCCACTCAGACATCGGAGACCCGCCCCAACTGCTCGCGCACAACCGCGGCCAAACGTTCGGACTCGTCGAACTGCTCGAACAATTCCTTCTTGAGGCGCTCGATCTTCTCCTCGATCGGTTCGCCGTCGTCCTCCACCTCGGCTGCACCGACGTACCGCCCCGGGGTGAGCGCGTAATCCGCGGCTTTGATCTCGGCGAGGGTCGCTGAATAGCAGAAACCGGATTCGTCGTCGTACTTTGAGCCGGCTTCAACTGCAGAAGCGGTGCCGCGCCAGGCGTGGAAGGTTCCTGCGATTTTGGCGATGTCCTCGTCGCTGAGTGCTCGCTCGGCACGGTCCACCATGTAGCCCAAGTTCCGGGCATCGATGAACAGCACCTGCCCGGTACGGTCCACGGAGCCGTGGGCGCCTGCGGTCTTGTCCTTTGCGAAGAACCACGTACACACAGGAATACCTGTAGACCTGAACAACTGGGTGGGCAGGGCAATCATGCAGGAGACCAGATCTGCCTCCACCAGGTTGGCGCGAATATCGCCCTCGCCGCCGGAGTTGGAGGACATGGAGCCGTTGGCCATGACCACACCAGCGCTTCCGCCGGGAGCCAGCTTGGAGATGATGTGCTGAATCCATGCGTAGTTGGCATTACCGGTGGGGGGAACGCCGTACTTCCAGCGGGGGTCCGACTCGTTGCGGGCCCAATCCTTGATGTTGAAGGGCGGGTTGGCCAGCACAAAGTCTGCCCCACGGTCGTCGGTCAGTTCGGGGTGCTGATCGCGGGCAAAGGTGTCACCCCAGCGCGAGGCCAGGTTGGCGTTGAGTCCGTGGATGGCGAGGTTCATTTTGGCCATTCGCCAGGTGCGCTCGTTGAGCTCCTGACCGTACACGGAAATGTCCGAACCTTCTTTTTGGTGATGCTACAGGAACTTCTCGGTCTGCACAAACATGCCGCCGGAACCACAGCAGGGGTCGTACACCCGGCCGTGCGAAGGCTCCAAAACTTCCACCAGCACGCGGACCACGCCCGCAGGGGTGTAGAACTCGCCGCCGCGCTTGCCCTCGGCCTTGGCGAACTTCTCCAGGAAGTACTCGTACACCTCGCCCAGTAGATCGCGGGCCTTGGTGGCACCTTCGCCGGTAAACCGAGCAGAGTTGAAGAGATCCAGCAGCTCGCCGAGGCGGCGCTGGTCAATGTTGTCCCGGTTGAAGATGCGGGGCAGGGTTGCCGCAAGGGTGGGGTTGGCGGACATGATTAGGTCCATCGCGTTGTCAATGAGCTCGCCCACGGTCTTGGCCGCCTGGCCCTCTGCCGCAGTCGTGCCCTTGGCATTGTGTGCAAGGTACGTCCAACGTGCGCGGGCTGGTACCCAGAAGACTCCGCGGCCGGTGTATTCATCCGTGTCGTCAATGAGCTGGGCGATCTGCTCGTCATTAAGCTCTTCGGCCGTCAGCTCGGATTGGATCTGCTCGCGCCGCTCATCGAAGGCGTCAGACACATACTTCAGGAACACCAGCCCCAGGATCACGTCCTTGTACTGCGAAGCATCCATGGAACCGCGGAGCTTATCCGCAGCCTTCCACAGAGTGTCCTTGAGTTCCTTCATGGTGGACGGCAATGCTGCGGCCTTGGCCTTGGTGGAGGCAGACTTCGGGGGCACTAGATGGTTCCTTCCGGGGTGGCGGTGCGGACGGGTAGGCACAGGCTTCCGCCGGCCACACCGTCCTTGATCAGGTTACTCAATTCATCCAGTCGATTAAGGCGTTCCATTGCCTGCTGGCGTGCGTGTTCGATTTCCGCCAGGACGTCAGTGAGCGGTTGGTGCTGAGCCTGAGGGACTGTATTGACCTGCCAGCGTTTCCAGTCCTTGGCGTTCGCGCCTTGAGCGTTGATGCTCCAAGCCAGCACGTGCGGGTGCAGCCCGTGCGAATCTTTGACATTGATGCGCAAAATCCGCGCAGGAAAAACGACGACGGAGCCGCCTTGGCTATCTACCATGGCGGCTGGCTTAGGGCTGGTGCAGAAGATAACGTCCCCCGGTTGACTGAGCCGTCCATTGGGGACGGCGGCGGAGAAGTCTAGGAGGTCCATGGAACGCTGGTGCTGCTGTGCTGCCTCGGCGCGTGATGAGGTTCCGGCCTCCTTGGCCAGGAGTTCAGCGGGACCAATGATTCTGGTGTTGCCGCCGGTTGCACTGTTCTCTGGGAGCCGCTGGCCGGGAATGTACTTCACCGCACCCGTAGCTATGAGCTCACTGAGTGCCAGGGGAGTCGGAGCAGTGCCGATACCTGGGGATACTGACACCTGGAGGCTAGAGCTTGGCGTTGAATCAGCTTGCAATTGGCGGACCAGCTGTTCCACGCGGACAACAACACTGGCACCCTCGCGCCGCCGCTTGGCCTGGGCTCGAGAAGATCCAGCTACCAGTGACCCTTTGCTGGCCAGCAGTGACCGGGTGAGAACTAGGCGGGCAAACCTAAACGAGTGCGCGCGGACCGTAGCCTTGTTGTCCATGGACGCGCAGATGTCCCCAATCAGGTCCTGCACTACGTCCTGGGTCAACCGCTGCTCCGATAGATCCGCCACCATAG
>JABBNV010000279.1 GCA_019352125.1 Acidobacteriota bacterium
CGGCTGCGCTGAGCCTCGCAGACCAGGTGTACGATCCGTGCCAGCAGGGTGTCTGCGCCGACTTTATCGGGGCGCATCACCAGAGCGCCGGTCCCGTTGATCGTGCCGCCGATGACCTTCGCATCCGACTCTTTCTCAACCGGAATCGACTCGCCTGTCACCATCGACTGATCTACGACGCTCTTACCCTCGAGTACGACGCCGTCCACCGGCACAACATCGCCCGGGCGCGCGCGCAGCTGGTCGCCGACCTGCACCTGATCGAGCGGAATTTGCTCGTCATGGTTGTCGGCGGAAATGCGCTAGGCTGTCTTCGGCGCGAGCTTCAACAAGGTGGAGATGGCGCGTCCCGTGCGCTCGCGAGCCTGCAGCACGAGCACCTGCCCCAGCAGCACGAGCACCGTGACCACAGCGGCGGCCTCGTAGTCGACCGGGATAAGGCCACCTGGCTGCTTGAGACCAGCCGGAAATAGGCCGGGCGCGAAACTCGCCGCGAGGCTGTAAAGGTAGGCCGCCCCGACTCTCAGCGTGATCAGGCTGAACCGCGATGGCGTTCTGGAACTCTTGGGGAGCGTCGGGGCGCAGGGCCGTGCTGTCCTCCCAATGACGCGACGCTGACCTCGCAGTTTACCATTGTGCGACGCCTCAGGCCTCGTGTTCAGCGTCGGTGTGAGACCAGCCCAACGCGGAAATAACCGTCCGTCCCGGACCATTGCGTACGCTGACGCACAGACGAGCGGTCGGCACACGGTGCGCTCGCTGGATATCGCGGTACGTCGAACTAGGATTAGGCGCTTTCCCTGATGCGCAGCATCACAAGGGAGCGAGGTGTCACCACGTACCGATCGTCTTCCAGAGCAGGGGAGGGCTCGCGTCGGCCGCTGGCTTCTTGGGTATCCAGAACCAGTTCCCAGCGCTGCTCCGGTCGGTGGGCTGGCAAAACAAACGGCACTGACTCGTAATGAGCATTGAATAGCATCAGCAGTGTGTCGTCAATGATGCGGTTGCCGTGCTCATCGGTCGCCTCAATTGCGTCGCCCGCGAGGCGCTCCCCCAGGCAATGCGTTTCTGGATTACACCAATCCTGGTCGGTCATTTCCTTCCCGTCAGGGCGGAACCAACTAAGGTCCTTGTTCTTGTCGTTCCGAATCTTCCGGCCATGAAAAAACCTCCGGCGTCGCAGCGAGGGATGTTGCCGAAACAGATTGGTTATAAACCGGCTGTAATCCAGTAATTGCTGATGAGGCGGATCCAAGTCCCAGTTTATCCAAGAAATCTCGTTGTCCTGACAATACGCGTTGTTGTTACCCTTCTGGGTCCGTCCGATCTCATCGCCAGCCAGCAGCATCGGCACACCCTCCGAGAGAAGGAGTGTGGCCAGGTAGTTTCGCTGCTGGCGTGCTCGAAGAGCCAGAACCGAAGGATCGTCGGTGGAGCCTTCTGCCCCACAATTCCAGCTCCGATTCTCATTGGTGCCATCATGGTTCTCCTCTCCGTTGGCCTCGTTGTGCTTGTCGTTGTAACTCACCAGATCGCTTAGCGTAAAACCGTCGTGAGCGGTTACGAAATTGATGCTAGCCAATGGCCGACGGCCGCTCTGCTCATAGAGGTCGCTGCTGCCGGTGAGCCGATAAGCCAGATCAGATGTCTGGACGCTATCACCTTTCCAGTATCGCCGGACCGTATCCCGATACTTTCCGTTCCACTCCGCCCAGAGGATCGGGAAGCGCCCTACTTGATAGCCACCGGGACCCAAATCCCATGGCTCGGCGATGAGCTTTACTCTCGACAGGACGGGGTCCTGCTGGATGATGTCGAGAAACGCTCCCAATTGGTCTACCCCATGCGGCGTGCGGGCCAAGGTTGACGCCGAGTCGAACCGGAACCCATCGACGTGCATCTCCTGAACCCAGTAGCGTAAGCTGTCCATGATGAGTTGGAGCATGCGCGGGTGCATCATGTTTGGAGAGTTACCACAACCCGCGTAATCGCGGTAATAGCGCTGGTTCTCAGGAACCAACTGGTAATAGCTGGCGTTATCGATCCCGCGGAAACAGAGCGTCGGTCCTAACTGGTTGCCTTCGGCGGTATGGTTGTAGACGACATCCAGAATCACCTCAATTCTTGCGCTGTGGAGGACCTTTACCATGGCCTTGAATTCCGGCACATCCTGGCCTGGGCGCTTGGCGCTGGCATATCGGGCTTCGGGTGCGAAGAAGCCGATCGAATTGTAGCCCCAGTAGTTCGTCAACCCTCGATCCACGAGATATTTGTCTTGCACAAAGCGCTGCACCGGCATCAACTCTACGGCCGTGATCTCGAGAGAGCGGAGGTAATCAATAACCGCTGGGCACGCCAAACCAGCGTAGGTCCCGCGCAATTCCTTTGGTACCTTGGGGTGGAGGGCTGTAAACCCTTTGACGTGCATCTCGTAAATGAGGGTATTGTTCCAGGCAGTCCTGGGGTGAGCGTCATCGTGCCAGTCGAAAGCGTCGTCCATAACTATGGACTTGGGCATGCTCGCAGCGCTATCGCGGCCATCGCAAGAGAGGTCGGCATCCGGATGACCTACCGTGTAGCCGAATAGTGCATCACTCCACCGGAGCTCGCCGGAGATGGCTTTGGCATACGGGTCTAGCAGAAGCTTGGCCGGGTTGAAACGATGACCCTGCGTTGGCTCGTACGGGCCGTAAACTCTGTAGCCGTAGAGCTGACCCGGCCGCACTTGCGGCAGATAGACATGCCACACACCTCCGGTCTGTTCCGGGGCCACCATTCGGGCCGTTTCCCTGTTTCCGTCGGGCCCTTCAAACAGGCATAGCTCCACTTTGGTGGCGGTTTCTGAAAAAATTGCGAAGTTCACTCCTTGTCCGTCCCAAGTTGCACCCAGCGGGAATGGAGTTCCTGGCCACACTTTCATAGAGTTCTCCGTGCGCTGATTAAGCCGTCAGGCGTTGCAAACGACGGCTTTATAACGCGAAGGTAGTCAACCACGTGGACGCCGCGTGAGGCATCGGCGTCCGTAGCATCGACCGTGAGCGAGGATCGCCGCTACGTCAAGTTCTGGGGTAGCCATCGATTCCCCATCGAGCGTTACGCGGTACCCCTTGTTCCTTCAGCCGCTTAAGTCAGGAGCGCCGGTCGACCCGATCCGAAGGCGCGGACTCGGCAATGTGAAACTGCAGCCTCTCAAGCCGCACGTGACACACCGAGTAACCCGCACGCTGATAGTGATCGTAGAGACAGGCTTCCTCGTGTCGATGCAACGTGCCTGCTGAATCGTATGGCGGAGGACCCTTGATCGCCTCCCGCGGCAGGTTGCTCGAGACGGTGCGCTCGGTCCATAACAGCCACGGTGGCACCTTCCACGGTGTAGCGGAAGTGCGCGGACATCCCAGCAGTGCCACCCGTCGCGGGCACTCTACCGGTGCGCCCGAGCATCTTCCGTGGCATGTCGTGGCGGCAGGGAGGCCAGCGTCTCGTACTCCCAGTAGCCCTTTCGCCCATAGTG
>JABBNV010000280.1 GCA_019352125.1 Acidobacteriota bacterium
GATGACTGCGGGACTCTTCACGGTTGCCATCCAGGTGGGTCCGATGCGGCGGCGGTCATGGCCGTCTTGATTCTGTCCGCTGCGGAGCTAAAGAGCAGCGAGATGAAAACGGCGGTACCAACTGCCCCACCCATGGAGCGGAAGAAGGCAGCGGTGGAGGTGCCCACGCCCATGTCCTTCGGGGGAACGGACATCTGCATGGACAGCGTCAGCGGCTGCATGCAAAAACCCAGGCCCAGACCAAAGGCGATGGTGATGCCACCCGGCACCAGCAAGGAGGTATCCACGCTCAGTGTCAGGCTCATGGCTAGTGATGCGAGGGCCAGGATCAGGGTGCCCAGCATGGGGAAAATCCGGTAGGCTCCCGTGCGGGAGATTGCCTGACCACTATAGATTGAGCCAGCCATGATGCCGATGGTGAAGGTGATCATCATCAACCCAGCCTGGGTGGGGGTGAGCCCCTTGACCAGCTGCAGATACATGGGGACCATGGCGATAGCGCCAAACATGCCGATACCAATGATGAAGTTGAGCAGCGAAGAAATACTGAACGCAGTAATGCGGAAGAACCGCAGGGGAATCAACGCGGAGTCCCCGGCCATCTTCTCGGCAAAGATGAACAAGGCAATCCCCAGCGCGCCCAAACCGTAGCAGATCCACGCGTTGGTTGATACCCAGCCCCAGCTGCGACCCTGCTCCGCAAGAATCAGCAGGGGCACCAATGCCAACGTCACCGCGGCCGCACCCCAGTAATCGATGCGCTGCTTGACGTGCTTGGCGGGCAGGTGCAGGTAGATCCAAACAACCACCAATGCCGCCAGGGCGATGGGAATGTTGATAAGGAACACCCAGCGCCAGCCCTCTACGCCAAGAATGCTGGTGGAACCGGCGAAGAAGCCGCCCACCACGGGCCCCAGGACGGAGCTGACGCCAAAGACGGACATGAAGTAGCCCTGGTATTTGCCGCGGTCCTTCAGGGGGACAATGTCCCCAATGATGGCCAGGCCCAGTGCCATCAGGCCACCGGCACCCAGGCCCTGGAGGCCACGGGCAAAGGCGAGTTCCATCATGGAGTGGACGCTGCCGGCAAAAATGGAGCCGGCAAGGAAGACCACGATGGCAGTGACGTACAGGGGGCGGCGGCCGAAGATGTCAGATAGCTTGCCGTAGAGCGGAGTGCTGACGGTGGAGGTAATCAGGTAGGCGGTGGTAGCCCACGCTTGCAGTGACAAGCCGTCCAGATCATTGGAGATTGTATAGATGGAGCTGGAGACGATGGTCTGATCCAGCGAGGCAAGGAACATGCCCAGTAGCAGGCCCACCAGCACTGTCATGATCTGCCGGTGGGTGAATGCCTGCCCCAACTCGGGGGTCCCGGATCGCCGTGAATTCTTGGTTGTTGGTTGCGGGGAAGGAGCGCTGATCTGCGCCATAACGTACTCCGAACAGGAAAGAAAGAAAATGAATGAGGATCGAGCTGATGTCGCTCGAGATTCACGAGCCGATAAATTAGTTGCTTGACTAAAACAAGTATATCGGGATTTCGACGAAATAGCACCAGTGTCGGAACTTTAGGTTCATCCCGGCGGCGCGGCCGGTAGGCTGAAGCGCATGACCATCAGTGAGCCCATGGGGGCAGCTCAACCGGTATCTGGGGCTGCGTTCGCAGAGCCAACCCGACGCGTCCGTCCAGTCTGGATCACGGCCGTAGTACTGGTAAACGTGGGGATCAACGTCGCGTTCTTTGGTCCGCTTCAGGTGTTGTTGGCTAACCAGGCGATTGCCCTGGATGCCAGCCAAAAAGAAGGAATCCTGGCCTTCGTCACCGGCTGTGGCGCCTTTGTTTCGCTGGTAGCGAACCCATTGTTCGGTGCCTTTTCGGATCACACCACAGGGCGATGGGGGCGGCGGGTTCCGTGGGTGGCTATCGGAGCAGTGTTGGGGGCGATTGGCCTTCTGGGGCTGACCGTGGCGCCATCGGTAGCAGCGATGACGGCGCTCTGGTGCCTGGTGCAGCTGGGGTGCAATGGAGCCGTTGCGGCTATAACTGCGGCCATCCCGGACAAGGCTCCGGTGGCTCAGCGCGGCACCGTGGGTGGCATGGCGTCCATGGGCACGGTGATTGGAATCCTGGGTGGCGCAGCGGTGGGTGCCATTGCAGCGCAGAATTTTCCACTGGGGTACGTTCTCTGCGCGGCAGCATTGCTCCTGGGTACCGTGTTGTATTTGGCCAAGTCCGACGACGTTCCTATGCTCACGCGCTTGCCGTCCCGCTTCACAGTGCTGAGCTTCCTTCGTGGTCTGTGGATTTCACCGCGCGCGTACCCGGATTTTGGCTGGGCCTGGCTCACCCGGTTTCTGGTCAATCTGGGCAATCACTTAGTGACCTTGTACCTGCTGTTCTTCCTTAAGGATGCGGTGCACTTTGCCAACCCTGAATTCGGGGTACTGATTCTCACTGGCGCGTATGCCGTCACCACCTTGATTACCTCCGTGATTGGTGGATTGTGGACGGATCGGGTGGGCAAGTGCAAGCCATTCGTCATCGGCTCCTCCGCCATCATTGCGCTCTCGGCGCTGATTCTTGCGTTCTTCCCCACCTGGCCGGGGGCTCTCACCGGCGCTCTGGTGCTGGGTATTGGCTACGGCGCCTATCTGGCCGTGGACTTTGCGCTGCTCACCCAGGTGCTGCCGAATGCGGTGAATCGGGGCAAGGACCTGGGCGTCATTAACATTGCCAACTCATTGCCGCAGGTGGTGACCCCGGTGATTGCATGGTTCCTGGTGACCGGGGTGCATGGCGGGTACGTGACGCTGTACGTCGTTGCCGCGATTATCGGCCTGCTCGGGGCGGTCTTTGTAGTGAAGATCAAGGGAGTTGCCTAGATGGACACCCAATGGCTCTGGGCTATTCTGGCCGGGCTGGCCATCATGGTGGGCGCAGTCGGCATCATCATCCCCGTGCTGCCGGGCAGTGCACTCATAGCCGTTAGCTTGTTGGTCTGGGCTGTAGTAGTCAACAGTCCGGTGGGATGGATTTTCTTTGCTGTGGCCATGCTGTTTGTGGCCATCGGGATGACGTCGTCGCTGATGTTGACGGGGCGGGCCATGCGCCGCGAACGAATTCCCCATGCCTCCGTGCTGGTAGGCGCGCTGGTGGGCATTGCGGGCTTCTTCGTGGTGCCGATTGTGGGGCTGGCCCTGGGCTTTGCCGTGGGCCTCTTTGGCTCGGAACTGGTGCGCCAGAAGGCCTTGAGGCCCGCACTGAATTCATCAGTTGCGGCCCTCAAGGCCACCGGAATCGGCATTCTGGTGGAGTTCAGCTGTGCCTCAGTAGCGGGCGGTATCTGGATTATTGGCGTGCTGGTCTACTTCGCACACCGCTGACCTGTACCGCTGACCTGTACCGCTGAGCCGCACTGCTGAACTGTGTTGCTGAACTTCTGCGCTGCCGAACCTCCGCTTTGGTCTTT
>JABBNV010000281.1 GCA_019352125.1 Acidobacteriota bacterium
GGATACTACTGCGGTTAAAGGTGGTGCGGCACCTCTCACGCAGACGCAGCTCGCCCACCCGCCAGTAGTGGAGGAAGTTTTCCCCCGTGCCGAGGCCATATTCCGCGCCATTGAACTGGCTTCACCCAAGGATGTGGTGTTGGTGGCAGGACGGGGCCACGAGGTGTTTCAGGAGGTGGCAGGAGTGAACTATTCCTTGGATG
The DNA here is from genome assembly GCA_019352125.1 of Acidobacteriota bacterium. Classification (GTDB taxonomy): domain Bacteria; phylum Actinomycetota; class Actinomycetes; order Actinomycetales; family Micrococcaceae; genus JABBNV01. The sequence continues at coordinate 204 of JABBNV010000281.1, forward strand.
ACAGGGTTGAATTGAAGCTCGCCCGGACCCGGTTTGGATTCGAAGCCGAAGCCGAAACCGGGATAGAGTCCTAAGTCGAGATGATTCATATAACTGTGGCCGAACTGGCCAAAATTACCGGCGGCCGGCTGAGCCCTGCAGCGGACCCGCACGCCACCATAGGCGTGGGGGACATTGTCACTGACTCCCGCGACAGCTTTCCCGGTGCCGTGTACGTTGCCAAGCCAGGAGAGCACGCTGACGGGCACAGTTTCGTTGGTGCAGCGCGTGCGGTAGGTGCAGTTTTAGTGCTGGCAGAACGCGAAACGCAGGACGACGACGGCGCTGACAACCCCTCCGTTATTGTCCCCGACGCTGTCCTTGCCCTAGGGGCCGTGGCCGCCTACGTGGTGGAGCGCATTCGAGCCGTTGGTGAGCTGACCGTCATCGGAATTACTGGTTCCGCTGGAAAAACTACTACCAAGGATCTGCTGGCTGGCATTTTGGCCACAGCGGGGCCAACCGTGGCCCCACAAGGATCCTTCAACGGTGAAATCGGGGTGCCGCTCACTGTATTTCGTGCGGATGAATCCACTCGTTTCTTGATCATCGAGATGGGCGCCACCGGGATTGGCCACGTGAAATACCTCAGTTCCCTGGTGAAGCCGAATATTGGTGTGGTGCTGGGCGTCGGCTCAGCACACGCCGGCGAGTTTGGCGGAGTAGAGAACATCGCCATAGCCAAGGGGGAGTTGGTAGAGGCGCTCCCCGCAGACGGCTGGGCTGTGCTCAACGCCGACGATTTCCGAGTCTCCGCCATGGCTCGGAGGACGAATGCACACGTAGCGTTCTTTGGCACCAGTGACGGCCCGGCAGGTGGGTCCCAGAACTTTGTCCTCGCGCACAACACCCACACGGATGAGGCAGCGCACCCCGTTATTGAGCTTGCGTTCTCTGACACTCTTCCGCTGAGTACTGATGGTGTTCAGTATCCGGTAACGAGCGGCCTCATTGGCCTGCACCACGTGACCAACTTGCTGGCTGCGGCTACCGTGGCACGGCTGTTGGGGCTGGACGCTGTGGACATTGCGGCGGCATTGGGTGGGGTCAAAGCAGCTAGCCGCTGGCGCATGGAACGCACTGACCGCGCGGACGGCGTCACCGTGATCAACGATGCATACAACGCCAACCCGGAGAGCATGCGGGCTGCGTTGCGCACGCTGGCTGAGCTTGGCTCGACCAATCCGCCACGCCGAACGTGGGCAGTGCTAGGGCCGATGTATGAGCTGGGTGACGACACCATCCGTGAGCACGATCTGCTGGGCAGGGTAGCCGTACGGCTGAACATTTCCCGATTGGTTGTGGTGGGCGCCGAGGCCCGGCCAATGCACGTGGGAGCGGTGATGGAGGGATCCTTCGGCGATGAATCCGTTTTTGTTGCTGACGCTGAAGAGGCCTACGAGTTGTTACAGCGCGAACTGCGCAGCGGCGACGTGGTGCTGATCAAATCTTCCAACGGCGCAGGGCTTCGTTTTTTGGGTGATCGGATAGCATTGCCGTCAGAAGTAAGCGAGACGACGGAACCATCGACTCCAGCCGAAAGGACCATGGACCAATGATCGCATTGCTCATGGGCGCCGGCTTGGCTCTGGCGCTGGCCATGATTGGTACACCGTTGTTCATCAAGCTCTTGGTGCGGAAGGGCTACGGCCAGTTCATCCGTGACGATGGCCCTACCTCACACCACACCAAGCGCGGCACCCCCACTATGGGCGGGGCCATAGTGGTTGGGTCGGTGGTACTCGCCTATCTGGCAACGCACCTGATTGTCTGGCTGATCAACCCGAATTCGCAGGGACCAACGGTTTCCGGCTGGCTCTTGCTGTTCTTGATGGTCGGGATGGGGCTGGTGGGGTTCCTGGATGACTTCATCAAGATCTCCAAGCAACGCTCGCTGGGCCTGGATGCCAAGGCAAAACTTATCCTGCAAGGAGCCGTGGGTATTGCCTTCGCAATACTGGCACTGAATTTTCCGAACGAGGTAGGCCGTACCCCAGCCACCACCAAAATATCCTTCGCACGGGATATCCCGGGCCTTGACCTGGCCTTCGCTGGAGCCGCCGTCGGCGTTATTCTCTTTGTGATCTGGTCCAACCTGATAGTCACAGCGGCCACTAACGGGGTGAATCTCACGGATGGGCTGGACGGTCTGGCCGCGGGTGCCTCGGTGATGGTCTTTGGGGCTTATACGCTGATGGGCATCTGGCAAAGCAATCAAGGCTGTGGATCTGTCCGCGCAGTCTCCGAATCCGTTTGCTACGAGGTCCGCGATCCGCTGGATCTGGCATTGCTGGCCGTCATCATCTTTGGCGCGCTGATTGGCTTCCTGTGGTGGAACACTTCACCAGCCAAGATCTTCATGGGGGATACTGGCTCACTGGCCATCGGTGGAGCCATCGCTGGCTTTGCCATCCTGTCCCGTACGGAGCTGCTGCTGCCCGTCATTGGCGGACTGTTTGTGATCATCTCGCTGTCCGTGATAATTCAGGTGGGTTACTTCAAGATTTCCGGCGGTAAGCGCGTCTTCAAGATGGCGCCACTGCAGCATCACTTTGAACTCAAGGGCTGGGCCGAGGTGACAGTGGTGGTCCGTTTCTGGATTCTCTGCGGGCTCCTGGTGGCCGTCGGTTTGGGCGCGTTCTACGCGGAATGGATAGTACAGCTATGACACCGTCAACACCGTCTCGACTGGATACGCTGACCAGTTGGGACGCTGATTGGCGCGGCCTGCGTGTGGTGGTCACCGGGATCACGGCTACCGGATTCTCGGCATCGGATACCCTGGTGGAGCTCGGGGCGAGGGTGGTGGTGGTGGCAGCCTCGGACGACGACGCTGCACGCCGCAACGCTGATACCTTGCGGATTGTGGGCGTGGCGGATGTGCTGCTGGGCGAGGAAACGTCCACTACCCTGCCGTTAGTAAACGGCCAACCCGCCGAGTTGATTGTCACCAGCCCAGGATTGCATCCCAGCCATCCTCTGCTGAAGGCGGCAGACGCAGCAGGTATTCCCATCTGGGGAGACATTGAGTTGGCGTGGCGGGTGCGCACTAGGGCCGGCCGTAAGACTGCCGAATGGCTCACCATTACCGGAACGAATGGCAAAACCACTACTACCTCCATGCTGGAGTCAATGCTGATTGCTGGTGGACGCCGGGCCATAGCCGTGGGGAACATTGGTACTCCCATTCTGGATGCCGTACGGGATCCAGAA
>JABBNV010000282.1 GCA_019352125.1 Acidobacteriota bacterium
CTACACCACCACCGGGAAAGGCCACCTGGCCCGGATGATCGTTGAGGGAGGACGCACGCTCCACCAGCAGCACGTCAAGATCTGTTGGCACCAACGGCAAATGCGAGGCAGCTGGCTGCGCGTCCAGTCGGCCAAAGAGTAGTAGCACCGCCGCCTTGCGGGCCGTTGCAGAATCCAAGATGCCGCGCACACGCGCATCGCTGAAGTTGCTATCCACATGGCCCGACTGAGTGCGCTGCACTAACTCCAAGAGGTCCTTGCGTGCGTCCATTATTAGTCCTCCAAGAACGCCTGGCGGCGTTGGATAGGCAAGGCTCGTTGAGCTTCCTGCCGCAGTGCAGCAGCACCACCCGTATCCGCCAGCATGGAGTTCAACAACGCTTCTTGCCCGGGTGCCAGTTCATACTTGAGTAATTTAGCGGCCTTGACTGGGTCAGTCTCACCCTCGCCATAGGAGGGGCACAATGTGGCTACGGGGCATGCGCCACAGGCCGGTTTGCGCGCATGGCAGATCCGCCGTCCATGAAACACCACACGGTGCGAGAGCATGGTCCATTCGCTGGGCGGGAACAGCTCCCCCACTTCCCGCTCCACTACTACCGGGTCCGTGGATTCCGTCCAGCCAAAGCGGCGCGCCAGCCTGCCAAAGTGTGTGTCCACGGTAATACCCGGTATCCCGAAGGCGTTGCCCAGCACCACATTGGCCGTCTTCCGCCCAACGCCAGCCAGTGAAATCAGCCCGGCAACAGTATCCGGCACGTCGCCGTCAAACTGGTCCACAATGCTGGTTGAAAGGGCGATGACGCTCTTGGCTTTGGCGCGGAAGAAGCCGGTTGGGCGGATGATGTCCTCCACCACGGCTGGGTCCGCTTCAGCCAGAGCTATGGCATTCGGATACCGAGCAAACAGCAACGGCGTGACCTGGTTGACCCGTACGTCAGTGGTTTGCGCGGAGAGCACAGTAGCTACCAACAGCTGAAATGGATTCGTGAAATCCAATTCGGCATGGGCATAGGGATACTTCTCCGCTAACACCCGGTTGATCTTCCGCGCCCGCCGGGTACGGGCCAGTGGCGTCTCGCTCAGCGCAGCATTGCTGCGGCCAGTGCTGGATGATGGCAAGGACTATTCGCCTTCGGGAGCTCGCTCAATACTGCTCAGGTCGCGCAGCACGCCCACTCGCCCGTCCGTATTCTGCACCAGGAAATCATGCCCACGGTCTGCCAACGCCAGAATCCAGTTGCCCGGTTCCAGGTTGTAGAGGAATGCGCCCGTCTTTTCGTCCACCACGGCACGCGGCTTGTCCACAGCAAACCAGAAAGCGTCATATACAGCATGTGAACCCGTCTCAGGCTGCGTGGCGGGATCCTTGCTGGCGCCAATGCTCTCCGGCTTGGCCGCAGGCGTTGGCGTTTCCGAAAAAGCTGATGCGCCCGTGCCGGAATGAACCGCCGGGTTGATTGACGTTTCAGTATTGGCTTCGTCAGAACTTTGCTCGGCAGCGAGTGCGGATGCTTCGTCCGCTGGGGAGCCAAAGGTTCCGCTAGCCGGCTCATTGAGCTGGCCTGAATCTTCGGCCACCTCTGCCTCGTGCGCGGAATCGGACTGGCTACGCGCCTCGTCCCGCTCTGCGCCTGCAGCAGCTCCTCCAAGGAACTGGTCTACCTCCGGAGTGGCTGATTGAACCGGCTGCTCCATGGCGGGTCCGGGAACAGCATCGGCGCTGCCTGAAGCAGCAGCAGAACCAGCAACGCCATGAGCGCCCGTACCGGAACGCGAAGCGGAAGAACCGGACGTCTCCGACTTCAACACAGGATTGGCCGGAACGGCGTCCAAGGCAACACGATGCGCTGGGGCGCTCACTCGCCCAGCAAAATCGCCAGCGAACATGGGAATTAGCGGGCCAAACGTCGTAGCCGCAAGCATAGTGGCGGCACCGATAAATCCGATGATGAAGCCCCAACTGGTGGTAGCCACCAGGCCCCAGAAAAAGTAGCCCACAGCGTAGGCAGAAACCACAGAAGCAAACTGATCCACGGACAGGGACCCAACGCGCAACGTTGACTCCGGCGACACTCGCCGCGTCACAAAGAGCACGCCAACGGACAATGGCAGGAGAACGCCAAGAACCAGGTAGAACAGGCCAGAGCCGTTCCAGAAATTGCTGTATCCCAATTGACGAATGATCGGCGCCAGCGAACCGGCGAAGACCACCAACACACCCGCTAGTACCACTAGATCGCGCAGGGTAAATGAACCCACCACGGCGTGCGAAGGTTCGCCTGCCGCCTTAACGGACGTAGCGGATGACGTCCCGCTGGTTGAGCTCGGGCCGAAGTGTTGATCGGTCATGGTCTACTCCTTACGAGCGGCAACTAACGCTGCCCCTCGTTTCACTTGAGCTAGTACGTCTGGGCGTTTCCCAGACTTGTTCGAAAAGTCACGGTTTTGTTACAGCCTAATGAATCGCACCTGTCAAGACCACTTTGCGCCTGCAACTTCCGCCATCTGCCCCTTCCCCAAGTGCGACCTTTCGCTGCGCCATGTGATCCCGAACACCCCTCCTTCGCTCAGCAGTACTAATGTGGAAATCGACAATTGACTCGAACTATCTGCCAAAGAATGAAGGGTTTCGGATGTCAGACGAAAACACCGCAGCAACATCCCACGCAGGCGACGCCTTTGAGAACCTCCTACACGAAAACCGGAGCTTCCCACCGAGCCCTGACTTCGCCGCGCATGCTGTAGTTAACGCGAGCGACTACGCGGAGGGAAAGGCTGATTCGCCGGAGTTTTGGGCCAAGCAAGCCCGCTCCTTGCTGACGTGGAGCAAGGATTTTACCCAGGCACTCGATTGGTCAAATGCGCCCGTTGCGCAGTGGTTTGGCGACGGCGAACTCAACGCCGCGTACAACGCACTGGATCGCCATGTGGAGGCTGGCAACGGGGATCGCGTCGCCATTTATTTTGAAGGCGAACCCGGGGACACGCGCACATACACGTATGCGCAGCTGACCCAAGAGGTCAAGAAGGCCGCCAACGCATTTGAAGATCTAGGTGTGGTCAAGGGTGACCGCGTTGCCGTATATCTACCGATGATCCCGGAGGCTGTGATCACTCTGCTGGCCTGCGCTCGCATTGGGGCCGTGCATTCCGTGGTGTTTGGTGGTTTCTCCGCAGACGCCCTGCGTTCCCGCATTGACGACGCGGAGGCCAAGCTGGTGGTAACCGCTGATGGCACCTACCGTCGCGGCAAGCCAAGTTCCTTGAAGCCCGCTGTTGATGACGCCTTGGCGCGGGACGGGCACACAGTCCGCAACGTCGTCGTCGTTAAGCGAAATGGCGAAAAGGTGAACTGGACCGAGGGCCGGGACCTGTGGTGGGACGATACGGTTGGTACCGCCAGTGCGGAGCACACCGCGGTGGGGCATGAGTCAGAACATCCGCTATTTATT
>JABBNV010000283.1 GCA_019352125.1 Acidobacteriota bacterium
CAGATCAATGAAGAACTCCGTCAGCGCTATGGACTTCTCACGCAAGGCCTTGGTTCCCGCGCGCTCGGTGATGGCCAACCCGCAATCAATCAGGGACAGCGAAACCACGGGCTGGGTGCCACAGAGGTAGCGCTGAATTCCGGCGGCCGGTTCATAACCGTCCTCCATGGCAAACGGGCGGGCATGCCCCCACCAGCCCGAGAGCGGCTGCCAAAAGCCATCCTGCAAGCGCGGATTGACCCAGATGAAGGCCGGAGATCCGGGCCCACCGTTGAGGTATTTGTACGTGCATCCCACGGCAAAATCAGGATCAGCGGCGGTGAGATTCACGTCCACCGCGCCCGCGGCATGGGCCAGATCCCAAATCATCAGCGCGCCTGCATCGTGCACCTGCGCCGTCACTTCCGTCATGGGGTACATCGCGCCAGTTCGGTAATTGACATGGGAGAGCGCGACGACGGCGACGTCAGCATCCAGCGCATCGGCCAGTGGCAACTCCGCATCGATCAGACGGAGTTGGTAGCCCTGGTTGAGGAACTCAATGATGCCCTCGGCCATGTAGATATCCGTGGGGAAATTATCCCGTTCGGTCAGGATCACCTTGCGCTCCGGTGAGTTCTCCCGGGCAATTCGCAGCGCGGCGGCCAGGGACTTGAAAAGATTCAAGGAGGTGGTGTCGGTAATGACCACCTCCCCCGCCCCGGCACCCAGCAGCCCGGCCAGCCTGTCCCCCAGCGTACTGGGCAGGTCAAACCAACTGGCTGTATTCCAGCTGCGGATCAGGCCGGTGCCCCATTCCTGCTCGATGACTCTCTTGGCCACGCCCAGAGCGGCCTTGGGCTTGGCACCCAGCGAGTTGCCGTCCAGGTAGATCACGCCCTCGGGAAGCTCAAACTCATTGCGGTATTCCCGCAAGAAATCCTGGTCATCCGCGGCCACACAGTCAGCGCGGGTGGTGAACAGTGGCTTATTCATTGGGGCTCCTTGACATCGCGTTGTATGTGAAATTCTGCCGTATCCGCAGCTCGATGCACGTATTGCTGCGCCAGGGCCTCGGATCCCCGTGCCAGCAGCGTCACATCCGCACCCACGGCAATGAAGTCCGCCCCGGTGGCCACGTAGTGTTGGGCCAGCGCCGGGGCAAAGGCATTGATGCCCGCAAACTTACCCGCGGCGGCAGCGCCATCGGCGTCATCGGCTCCACGCGCACAACCAATGATTCAAGCTGCACTAGCACCGTCAGCGATTCCGCCGCAGAATTCAGATACCCGGGGATCCGACTCCACCGCCCAGACCGTGCCAGCGCCGAGCCAACTCCACGCACACCCTCTGGTGGATACCGCGTAGCTGCCACGGCCGCCTGCGCTTCGTCAGCATTGTTCACCATGGGAATCAGCAGCGAGGTGGCGCCCAGATCCAAGTAGCGCTTGATCAGCACAGGATCATTTGCCTCAACACGCACGACGACGGGCGCGGGGTAGGCGCGGGCTGCTTGCAACTGCGCCAACACTGATTCGAGTGAGTTGGGGCTGTGCTCCGCGTCGATCAGCAGCCAGTCCAGTCCAGCACCAGCACAAATCTCAGCTACCAAAGCACTGCCCGAGCACACCCACATTCCGGCCAACGGCCTCGTTGCTCCCCGGAGGGCTGTTCCCAAACCGGGGTCTGGCGCTAGAACTGACATGCGATGACGCCTAACTGTGAGTACTCTGCCCGAATAGTATCCCCGGCCGTGACGGCAACAGGACGGGTGAAAGACCCGGCCAGAATCGTTTCGCCCGCGGCCAAGTAATCGCCGTGGGCAGCTAGTTTATTGGCCAGCCAAAAAACCCCAGCTGCTGGATGACCCAGCACCCCAGCTGCCACTCCGGTTTCCTCCACCGTGCCGTTGCGAGAGAGGATGGCTGATATCCACGGCAGATCTTCATGGGGATCCAGCTGCTGCTCCCCCAGCACCATGGCCCCCATCGCTGCATTGTCAGCAATGGTGTCCACAATAGTTCGGCCCGCCAGTTCCACTCGAGCATCAAGAATCTCCAGGGCTGGCAGCACATAATCCGTGGCATTCAGCACGTCTTCCAAAGTGGCGTGGGGGCCGTGAATATCCCCGTCCAGTACAAAGGCCAATTCCACTTCTACGCGCGGGTTGGCATAAGCGTTGGCGTCAAAAGTGCTGCCTGAAGTGAAAATCATGTCTGAAAAGATCACGCCGTAATCGGGCTCGGTAATTCCCGTTGCCGCTTGCATCGCCTTGGACGTCAGTCCAATCTTGTGCCCGGCGAGCCTACGGCCGGCCTGCTCACAGCGCTGCCTCCACAGGCGCTGCACCGCATACGAATCCGCCACCGTCATCTCCGGGTAGCGCTGGGTCAGCAGAGTCACCGGCGTGCGCGTCCGGCCGGCCATCATCAGCTCATCCGCAATGCTGGCCACCACGGCTGGAGGCATCACAATTGGCCACCTATCTTGAAGCCCTGGTCCTCGCCCGGTTCACGGGTATAGGAAAAACCATCGGCGCCCACCGTGACAGCCATTTCTGATGCCTCGGTACGGGCTACCACCGGTTGCGGGTTCCCGGCCAAATCCAGCACCAGCGAAGCGTCCGTGTACCAGCTTTGCACCACAGGATTGCCCCACCAGTCCCGGCGTTGGTTGTCATGAACGTCCCACGTGATCACCGGGTTGTCCGGATCCCCCGTGTAGTAGTCCTGGGTATAAATCTCAATCCGGTGCCCATCCGGGTCAAGAATGTAGAGGTAGAAGGCGTTGGACACGCCATGCCGTCCCGGGCCCCGCTCAATCCGATCCGAAATCCGCAGGGCGCCCATCTTGTCACAGATGGCGATGATGTTGTGCTTCTCATGGGTGGCAAAAGCGATGTGGTGCAGCCGGGGGCCATCGCCGCCGGTGAGGGCCGTGTCATGCACTGTTTGCTTGCGATGCAGCCACGCAGCGTAGGTGACGCCGTCAGCGTCCTTAATGTCCTCGGAGACTCGAAACCCCAGGTCCTGAAGGTATCCGCGAGCGCTGGAGACGTCCGGCACCACTTGATTGAAGTGATCCAGCCGCACCAGCTCCCCCGCGGTATAGAGGTCGTAGCGCTGCGTCAGCCGCTCCACGTGCTCCACCTGATAAAAGAACTCGTACGGGAACCCGAACGGATCCACCACACGCACGGAGTCCCCCACCCCACGGTTGAATCCTTCCGGGCGGCGCTCCACATGGCAGCCAAGGGCTTCGTAGTAAGCCTGCGCCACGTCCACATCTTCAGGGGTTCGGACCCGGTAGGCCAGCGCTGCTGCCGCCGCCACGGGGCCACGGCGCAACACCAGGTTGTGATGAATGAACTCTTCCAAGGCACGCAGGTAGATGACGTCGTCGTCCTCATACGTGATGTGCAAGCCCAGCACATCGCAG
>JABBNV010000016.1:0-5882 GCA_019352125.1 Acidobacteriota bacterium
TACATCAACTACATGCTCCCCGGCATCCTGCTCATCACCATTGCCTCAGGCATCGCCTACACGGCCTACCGGCTGTTCCTGGACATGCAGGGCGGCATCTTCGAGCGCTTCCAGTCCATGCCCATTTCGCGCTCGAGCGTGCTCTGGGCGCATGTGCTGACATCCCTCAGCGCGAACATGGTCTCGACCGTGATCGTCATCGGCGTCGCACTGCTCATGGGATTCCGCACCAGCGCATCCGTTGGCGCCTGGCTCATTGTTGCCGGCATACTGACCATGTTCACTCTCGCGCTGACCTGGATTGCCGTGATCGCCGGGCTCTCAGCGAAGACCGTTGATGGAGCGAGCGCGTTCAGCTACCCGCTGATCTTCCTACCGTTCATCAGCTCGGCATTCGTGCCGACGGATTCGATGCCGGCCCCCGTAGCCTGGTTCGCAGAGAACCAGCCGGTGACCTTCATTGTTGACACGATCCGAGCCCTCTTCGCCCAGGAGGCCGTAGGGGGCGAGATCTGGATAGCCCTCGCCTGGCTCCTCGGCATCCTCGTCGTCGCTTACGCCTACGCGATCGCGATCTATCGCCGCAAGATCAGCTAAGCCAGGGCACCTCGCTCAGGAGACGGTCACCCCGTTGCGACCGGCCCGTCTGCGACACCGAAGGATCACAGACGGGCCGCCATATAGCGTCCAACTCCACAACTACTTCGCCAAAGCATTGCTGGGATCCGGCGGATTCAGACTGAAACTACACTCCGGATTCTGAAGAGGCCCAAAAGCATCCGGCGTGGTCCTTGGCCGGCTTTGGCCGGTCAGGCTAAGGATCCACTGAATTCGATCTTGTCCAGTTGGGTCAGGTCTTCTGCAGTGAGCCTGAGCCCCGCACCTGCAACATTCTCCCGGAGGTGCTCCACCGATGATGTGCCGGGAATGAGCAGGATGTTAGGGGAGCGCTGCAACAACCAGGCTAGGGCCGCCGCCATTGGCGGCGAATATCAGCGGGCTTTCGAGCCATAGGCCTCGCTGGTTTCGATGTGCGTAATTCCACGTTCGACGGCGTCACGGAGCACCGCGAGTGCTGCGTCGCGATCTGCTGGAGGGCCCATGACCCCAGGGCCAGCTAGCTGCATGGAGCCGCAGCCAAAGCGGGAGACGATCAAGCAGCCGAGGTTCCAAGTGCCGCCGGGAAGCCCATGCCCCAGTCAGAAATTACTGGATCGCATCTCCGATAAATGGGTGACGTTGATCCTGACTGCTCTGGCCAGTGGCCCTAACTGCATTGGTGAACCAGGGCCGATGCGCTATTCAGAACTTGCCCGAACCATGGCCGGCGTCAGCCCAAAAAATGTCCACGCAGACGCTGCGTTCCTTGGAGCGCGACGGACTCGTTTCACGGACCGCAACGGCTGCCGTGCCCGTCACCGTCAGCTACGATCTGACCGGGCTTGGACTCTCACTGCACCAACTGATCCGCGGTCTCAAGGGTTGGGCAGGGACTCATATGGATGAAGTGCTGGCCAACCGTGAAGCATCCAGCGCGAGCGCCGGCACATAAAACTAGAGTACCGCCGTCGTCCTTATGGATGTGGTGAGCGCTACGGCCGACAATCGCGGTGGTACACCGTATGCAGGGTGGGACCTACATTCGTTGGGCTGGCGTCCGTGTGGCGGCGTTCATCCGATTGCAGAGGTGGCGCCACCGCCCGGTGCGTCTTGTCACTTACGACGCCTATTGGGCAGAGGGGCACGTTCACTTCGACGTGAACCTCGGGAAGTTGATGTACCAAGGATCTCCGGCGGACTACGTTGCCTTGAAACAACTGCGCACCGCCACTGCCCGGCGATAGGCACTGGTGAGTGGGAGGGCGAAAGCGGAGCCCTGCTCACCATTTTCGGGCTGTCAGCACTTTCATATCTGATTCCCAAAAAATACCGTTGGTGGTGATCGTGCTTCTACCGCCAGGGTGTTGTTTGGGGGCCCGTGTTAATGTCGCGACTGCCAGCCAGATGTCCTAGTCCCATACTTGTTGGATCACTAGTCACGGGCAGCATAATGATTCGATGAGCTCATTTGCGATTCGTCCGCCACGTGAAGCCGAGTGGGAAACTCTCGCTGATCTCCACCTTGCTACGTGGCAGGAAACGTACGCGGGGCAGTTCCCCGAATCGGAATGGGGCCCCGAGGCTCGGGCCCGGCGCATTCGTATGTGGAAAGCCATCTGTACGGACCCGCGGCCGGGGGACAGTTTTGCCGTTGCTGAGCGAGGCGGACAAGTAGTTGGCCTTGCCGGTGCTGGCGCTTCTCAGGACCGTCCCGCACCAAGAGCTACTCAGCTCTGGTTCATCTATCTCCTTGCCAGCGACCAAGGCTCGGGCGCTGGTCAACAACTGCTCGAAACAGTTCTTGCTTCATCCCCGGCGAGCTTGTGGGTGCTTGAAAATAACCCCAGAGCGGTAGCTTTCTATACCCGAAACGGCTTCCTTCCAGATGGAACAAGAAAACCCAGCGGCGTTGAAACGGCAGGCGACGAGATTCGGATGGTTCGCTGAAAAGCGATCTGCTGACCCAAGCCTGCTGGGGGTCGTCGTCATCGGGATTGACGCCAAGGGCCACGTCGACACTTCGGCGCCCTCGCGATGCGGCCAACGAACGGTCGTTATCATCGTCACATGACTCAGGAACGATGGCGTCGAATCTCAGAATGGCCGCTGTTTTGGACAGCAGTTCTCTTTTTAGCGGCCTATTCCGTGCAAGTCATCGGAAACCTCCGTGGATCCGAGTCCGTCGTTGCGGATGTGATCATTTGGGCAACGTGGGCCATCTTTGTGATTGATTACGCCGTAAACCTAGTTCTGGTTCAGAATCGGAGGCGGTGGGCCATCCGCAATTTTCACGAAGTCCTCATCCTGGCGTTGCCTGTTCTGCGCCCCTTGCGGCTGCTGCGCCTTGTGGTCATGCTGAGGATTTTCCATCGGACGGCGGGAAATGCCTTGCGGGGCCGCATTCTGGTGTTTGTTCTCGGTTCTGCCGCTTTGCTTACCTACTGTGGGGCGCTTGCAGTTCTGGACGCGGAAGAAAACGCCAGCGGTTCAAACATCACCAACTTTGGCGATGCCGTGTGGTGGGCGCTAACAACCATTACTACCGTCGGCTACGGGGATCACTTCCCTGTCACCCTAGTGGGACGCTTCGTTGCAGCAGGCCTGATGATTTCTGGAATTGCGGTTCTTGGGGTGGTCACCGCGTCAGTGGCTTCCTGGCTGGTTGAGTACGTGGCTGCAGGGGCGGCATCGGCTACAGTTCAGGCAGAAGAGCCATTGAGGTTGGAACTGCAACGTTTGTCGGAGAAAGTGGACCGTCTCACGCTGGCACTGGAATCCTCCAATCTGGCGCAATCTCCAGACGTGACAAAGGAGCAGTGAGAATCGGTGTTCAATGACGGGTTTGTTGATGGGCTGGAGAGCGCGGCCAAAGCGGTGCTGCCGGACTATGTGTACGGGTACTTCGCCGGAATAGCGGGCGGTGGGGAATCCGTACAGGATGCCACGGAGCTGTGGAACACAGTGCGGTTCCGCCCGCGGTCTTTCACCAATTACGCCTCGCTCCAGACGGGGACATCCGTGCTGGGCCATGCGGTGGATACGCCTGTTTTGGCGGCACCGATGGCGCAGCAGAACGCGGCCACACCGTTGGCAGAAGTGGCCATGGCTCGCGCCGTTAGGGATGCTGGCTCACTGCTGGGCATCTCAACGAACACATCCGTGCCGTTCGATCAGATCGCTTCGGTGGGTGCGCCGTGGTGGTTCCAGGTGTACGTGATGCGGGATCAGGGGTTGTCCAACGCGTTGGTGGAAAGAGCCGCCGCGGCGGGAGCCAAGGCACTGATTCTCACGGTGGAAACCACGCGGCTAACCTCTGCTGGGCTCACCATTGATCCACATTTCTGGCCGGAATCGCCGTCCAAAAAACGGTTGGGCAACCTGCTGGGGGAAGACCTGGTGGGGCTGCCCAGCGATGCTACCGAGAGCTCGCAGAATCTTTCCTTGGACGTCATTGAAGAGTTGCGGGATCGGACCGGACTGGAGGTGGTGGTGAAGGGGATCTTACGGGCGGATGACGCACGAGCCGCTGTCGATGCTGGTGCTGCTGGGATCATTGTGTCCACCCACGGCGGCCGACGCCTGGGTGCATCTGTCAGTTCCATTGCGGCGTTGCCCGCAGTTATTCAGTCAGTGGGCAATGACTGCGAAGTGTACGTCGATAGTGGCATCCGATCCGGCGTGCATGTGGCGGCCGCATTAGCCCTGGGGGCGCAAGCCGTGTTTGTGGGGCGCCCGTTGATGTGGGGACTAGCCGCAGCGGGGGAGTCCGGGGCGGCAAGTGTGCTGGCGCACTTCACCCAAGAACTGTGTGAAACCATGGCCGGCATTGGAGCGGGCACCATATCGGACCTGACGCCAGATCTGATCGCGTAGGCGATTAGTCACTGAAGGCGATGCGGGAGAGTAGATTCCGCAGGGTTTTTTGCTCGTCGGGGTTCAGATTTGCCATCGTGATGGCCTCGCCTGCTGTGGTGGCGGCGCGTGCCTTCTTGTAGAGCTGGCGCCCGGCTGTGGTGCTGGTGATTACCTTGGAGCGCCTGTCTTGGGGGTCAGCCTGGCGTTCCACCATGCCTCGCTCCTCCAACTGGTCCACCAGTGGCACTATCTGGCTCGGGTCAAGGGAAAGGAACTCGGCCAACTCTCGTTGGGTGGGCGCGAGTCCGCTGCATGCCAGGGACAGGACCGAATAGGAGCGCACTTTGAGCCCCAAATTCTCAAGCGCCTTGTTGGCGCGGGCTGAACCGAGCGCCCGAGTGCGGGCCGTCAGGAACTCGATGTCACCCGCAAGTTCGCTGGCCATGAATCGCTCAATGCTGCTCACCGCGGTGCTTGTTGTGGTGTCCATGGCCACGCCTCTCAAGATCGATAAGGAACTTAATCATTGACTTTATCAATCATGTAAGTTGTTATGTGTAAAGCAAGGTTCCCACGATCGTGTCGGCGGGAGCAATTTCTTCCCCGAAGGAGTAATTATGTCACTGGCAGGAAAAGTAGCAATCGTCACCGGTAGTGGTCGTGGTCTTGGACTCAGCTACGCCCAGGAACTAGCGCGTCAGGGTGCCGCCGTCGTCATCAATGATGTGGACTCGGATGTATCTGCTGCGGCGGTGGAATCAATCACGAGTGCTGGTGGCAAGGCTGTTGCAGTGGTGGCCCCGGTGGGCTCCAGTGAAACAGCAGCTGAACTGGTGAAGGCCGCGGTGGATAACTTTGGCCGCCTGGACATCCTGGTGACCAATGCCGGCGTGCTGCGGGACAAGTCCATCTTGAAGATGACTGATGAAGACTTTGATCTGGTGATCAACGTACACCTGCGCGGCACGTTCACCTGCGTCCGTGAGGCCTACGGCTACTTCAAAGAGCATGGGGTTGCGGGGCGGATCATTGCTATCGGTTCCCCCACCGGCCAGCGCGGAACCTTCGGCCAGACCAACTATGCGGCTGCCAAGGCTGGCATTGTGGGCATGGTGCGTACGTGGGCCATTGAGATGAAGCGGGCTGGCGTCACTGTTAACGCGGTTATTCCCGTGGCGGCCACTGCCATGACCAAGACGGTTCCCTACTTTGCCAAGGCTGTGGAGGCGGAAGATCGCGGTGAGGCTATGCCTGACTTCTTCCGTAAAGAGCTTGGATTTGGCACGGCCGACGACGTTGCCGGGTTGATTGCCTTCCTGGCCTCCGATGAAGCTAGCCAGATTACGGGTCAGGCCATCGGCGCCGGTGGGGATCGACTCCAGTTGTGGAGCCACCCCGAGGCCATCATTTCCGAGTATCACGACGGC
>JABBNV010000016.1:5892-8371 GCA_019352125.1 Acidobacteriota bacterium
GGGACTACGCCACTTTGCAGGAAGAGTTCCTGGGGTTGTTTGGGTCCAAGCAGCAGTCCGTCGGTGAGAGGTTCCCGGAGCTTCCCGCGGAGCTGCAGCCCGAACCCGCAGTCAAGTAGCAAGGGCCGCATCCCATGACCATCCGCTACGAATCTCGCGTAGCTGTGGACGCGATTACCGCGATCGACATGCACGTGCACGTTGAGGTGGACGGCGGCGGGCACAAGTCCATGCCGGAGGACCTCTTTGAGGCCTCCGCTGCGTACTTCAAGTCCGCCGAGCGCACTCCATCGATAGACAGGATTGCGCAGGTTTACCGCGAGGCGAACATGGCTGCGGTGCTGTTCACTGTTGATGCACGCACTGCGTTGGGCCACGAGCCAAACTCCATTGAGGATCTGGTGGCTGGCGCAGCACGTAACAGTGACGTGCTCATCCCCTTTGGTTCCGTTGACCCCCGGACGGGGGAGGACGCCCTTAAAGGTGCGCGGTACCAAACCAGTGAGCTTGGCGTGCGTGGCTTCAAGTTCCACCCGTCGCTGCAGGGTTTTGACCCGTCCAGTCAGGAGTTCTACCCGCTCTGGGCAGCACTGGAAGAGCTGGGGCTGCCAGCAATTTTTCACACGGGCCAAAACGGCATGGGGGCAGGGCTGCCGGGTGGACGCGGCATTAAGCTGCGCTATTCCAACCCAATGCTCCTCGATGACGTGGCTGCGGACTTCCCGGGGTTAACCATCATCATGGCGCATCCCTCCGTTCCGTGGCAGGACGAGGCCAACTCAATTGCCACCCACAAGGCGAACGTCTACATTGATCTGTCCGGCTGGAGCCCCAAGTACTTTCCCGCGTCGCTGGTGAAGATGAGCAATAGCGTGCTGTCCCACAAGGTGCTGTTTGGCACTGATTACCCCCTGATTACGCCGGAAAAGTGGTTGGCAGCCTTTGCTGAACTGCCGCTGAAGGATGAAGTACGTGGGCTGATCCTGAAGGACAATGCCGTAAAAGTCCTGGGGCTGGTGGGGACATGACACAGTTTTATCCCAGCGATCAGTACGGGTTTGCATCGCTGCTCAGCGATGCTGAACGCCAGGCGTTGCTTCGGCTGCGAGCAGTACTTGATGAGCACGTGCGCCCGGTGGTCAACGAGTATTGGGAGCGCGGGGAATTTCCCGAACAGATCATTGCGCCTCTGGTGGGCCTGAACCTGATGGAGCCGGCAGAAGTACTTGCTGCGGGGGAAAAGGTGCGCGGCCTCTTTGGGGGCTTCCGCAACTTTGAGCTTGCCCGAGTGGATGCCTCCGTGGCCACGTTTTACAACGCGCAATCAGGGTTGTTCCGCACCACGGTGCAACTAGGTGGCAGCGCCGCTCAGGTTGCGGAACTTGAACCAGGTATCCGCTCCTTTGCTTACAAAGGTGTCTTTGCGCTCACCGAGCCGGATCACGGCTCGGACATTGCCGGCGGCTTGGAAACCTCCGCAAAGTTCACCCCGGACGACGACGGCGGCCACTGGACTATCAACGGGGCCAAGCGTTGGATTGGGGGAGCGGCCCAGGCGGATGTGCTGGCCGTCTTTGCCCGCGACGCCCAGGACGGCAAGGTCAAGTGCTTCCTGGTGCCCACCGACGCTCCAGGAGTGACGCTTTCCAAGATCGGGCGCAAGGCGAGCCTGCGCATTATGCAAAACGCGGACGTCGGCCTGGTGGACGTTAAGGTGCCGTCCACGGCTCGGCTGGAGAATATTAACTCTTTCGCGGACGTTGCGGCGTGCCTGCGTAATATGCGCTCTGATGTGGCCTGGATTGCTGCGGGGCAGGCAGCGGGCGTTTACGAGGCGGCCCTGACATACGTCACGGAGCGCCAGCAGTTCGGCAAGCCGCTGGCCTCGTTCCAGCTCATCCAGGAAAAGCTTGCCACCATGCTCAGCAACGTCACTGCGGCTCTGGCCATAGTGGTGCGACTCACTGAGCAGCAGGATCAAGGTAGTTATGCGGATGAGAACTCTGCCATGGCCAAGATGTTTACCGCCCGGATGCTGCGCCAGACGGCAGCGCTGGGCCGGGAGATCTGCGGGGGCAACGGCATTGTGCTGGACTTTGACGTTGCCCGATTCCATGCGGATGCGGAGGCCATCTATTCCTACGAGGGAACCGATGAAATCAACGCACTGATCCTGGGACGAGCTATCACTGGAATTGGCGCGTTCCGCTAGGCGCTGCCCGGAACTTTCACGACCTTGTCAATTATCCCAACTATTTCAATCAACCAACCATAAGGAGCACCATCATGGGCCAGACCGTTCTTTCCTATTCGGACCTTGCCACCGCAGCAGGCACAGACCTGGGGTACAGCGAGTACCGCACCGTCACGCAGGAGCAAGTGAACACCTTCGCCGATGCGACGGATGACCACCAATGGATCCACACGGACCCGGAAAAGGCCAAGGATGGCCCCTTCGGTGGCCCGATTGCCCACGGTT
>JABBNV010000016.1:8381-14266 GCA_019352125.1 Acidobacteriota bacterium
GTTACCTGACACTGAGCCTGCAGATTGCCTTGTGGAGTGAGCTCTTCGACGTCACGGGGGTGGGCACCCGGGTGAATTACGGACTGGACAAAGTGCGGTTCCCCTCTCCCGTGCCCGTTGGTTCGAGGATCCGCATGAAGGCACTGATTGCAGAGGTTGAAGAGGTCAAGGGTGGCTACCAGATTGCCGTGGATCAGGTGGTGGAGGTTGAGGGCGTTTCTAAGCCGGCCGTCGTCTCACGTGGAATCTACCGTTTTTACGCCTAAATCCCACTCAAAACCCGGTGATGTGGCGCGAGTCTTAACGCCGTCACAGCCAGCAAGAACATAAAACAAGCAATCATTGATTTTTTCAATAATTGTGGTTAGATTAACCAATGTGGCGAGGGTCACAAATTTCACGGTCGAGCCAAGAGCCTTGATCACTCAAAGTACCGAGGAGACTTCAATGAAGAAGCGTCTATCTACGATTATCGCAGGAGCGTCCTTAGTGGCACTCGCGCTGACCGGGTGCGGTCAGGGATCTCCCTCTGGGTCCACCACCAAGGACCCGGCAGCGACCGGATCTGGCGGCACCACCAAGGTGGTGGTGGGTGTTTTGCCCATCGCGCCCTCGGTAGCAATGCAATACGGCATCGACAAGGGCATCTTTGCCAAGCATGGTCTGGACGTGCAGTTGAGCACCAGCTCTGCTGGGGCAGCCATGCTTCCTGCCGTTTCCACGGGGGATCTGAACTTTGCCGTTGGTAACCCACTCTCCGTGATTACTGCGGTGAACAAGGGCCTGGACATGAAGATTGTCACCGGGTTCTCCAACTCCAAGGCCACGGGGAATGACATCAACGGCGTAGTGGTGCGGGCTGATTCCGGCATCAACACTTTTGCGGATCTGGCGGGCAAGACCACGTCAGTCAACGCGCTGAAGACGCAGGGTGACCTGACCATCATGGAATCCGCAGCTATGGCCGGGGGAGACCCGAAGGCTTTGAAGTTCAGCGAGATGCCGTTCCCGGATATGGAAGCCCAGCTGGAACGCAAGAACGTGGACGCCGTCTGGCTGCCCGAACCATTCTTGTCCAAGGCGCTTGCCAACCCGGCTTACAAGTTGCTTGGCTACCCGAACCAGAAGGCCATTCCCGGATTGCCCACCATGGTGACCTTCACTAGCGGTAAATTCGCTCAGGAAAAGCCTGAAGTTGTTGCTGCCTTCAAGGCTGCTGTTACGGAAACGCTGGCCGCTGCTGAGGCGGACCAGACCGGAGCCAAGGCACTGCTGCCCGCGTTCATGAAGATGGATGCAACAGTGGCCTCGAAGCTGAAGATGGAAACCTGGGACGGCACTGTACCCAATGACCAGCTGACCAAGCTGGCTGCACTTGCCGCGAAGCACTCCTTCATCTCCAAGGCGCCGGACATCAGCGCCATGACGGTCAAGTAGTTCCTTTCTCACCATCATCAGAGTGTGCGTCGGCCGTGAAGGCCGGCGCACTAGAAAGGCAGCGATGCTGAACCAAGGGCTTGGCAGTTGGATCCATAAGCGGCGCGTAAAGTCGCAGGGGCACACTGCCATAATTGAGGGCGAAAACTCCCTTGATTATCCGGAGCTGGCCGCTCGGATTGACAAGCTTGCTCAGGCCCTCAGCGGACTGGGTGTGGTGAAGGGAACGCGCGTTGCCTATTTGGGCAACAACCACTCCGCCTTTCTGGAGACGCTCTTTGCCTGCGGCAGCATTGGTGCAATTTTTGTTCCACTCAACACCAGGCTGACTGCCCGCGAGCTGAACTACGCGCTCAATGATTCGGGCAGCCTGGTGCTGATCAACCCCACGTCCTTGGCCGAGCTTGCGGCGGATGCTGCGGTAGATAGCCCTGTGGTGCACCATCTGGAGGTTAGTGATACTCCCGGTGCGGATTCCGGCTACGAACAGGCACTTGCCGCGGCCGCCGCGGAGCACAGGGACATTGCTGTGAACCACGACGACGCCGCCATCATCCTCTACACCTCCGGTACTACCGGCAGGCCCAAGGGTGCGGTGCTGACACACGGGAACATGATATGGAACTCCCTGAACGTCATTGTGGATTATGACGTGACCAGCGCATCCAAGGCGTTGATGATTGCGCCCATGTTCCACGTTGCGTCGCTAGGCATGGGGGCGTTGCCCATTCTGCTCAAGGGTGGAACGTTGGTACTGCAGGATCGGTTTGAGCCCGCAGCGGTGTTGGCCGCAGTCCAGCGGCATGCGATCACCTCGCTCTCCGGTGTTCCTACCACTTACCAGATGTTGGCTGAGCACCCGGATTGGGCCAGCACGGATATTTCGTCCTTGCAGATGCTCACCTGCGGCGGCTCCGCCGTTCCCATGCGCGTGCTCGAAGCCTATGAGGAAAGGGGGCTGGGGTTTTCTGGCGGCTACGGCATGACGGAAACCGCTCCTGGGGCAACCTCCTTGCAGGCTGAATATTCACGGGCAAAGGCCGGCTCCGCAGGCCTTCCGCACTTTTTTACTGACATCAAGGTGGTTGACCCCTCGGGCAGGGAACTGCCCGCTGGCGAAGCGGGTGAAATCCTGATTTCCGGCCCGAACGTCATCAAGGAATATTGGCAGCTTCCGGAAGCCAGTGCTGAAGCATTCGCTGAGGGGAACTGGCTACGGTCCGGAGACCTGGGCTACCGGGATGAAGAGGGATTCCTCTACATTTCGGATCGGCTCAAGGACATGATCATTTCCGGCGGGGAAAACATCTATCCCGCGGAGGTGGAACAGGCCATCATGGAGCTTGAGTCCGTCTCTTCCGTGGCGGTTATTGGTGTTCCCGATGACACTTGGGGTGAGGTGCCGCGCGCCGTCGTCGTTCCCGTGGAAGGCAAGAAGATTTCCGAAACCGAGATCAAGGAACACCTCACCGGGCGCTTGGCCAAGTACAAGATCCCGCGCACTGTGGTGCTCGCTGACGATTTCCCGCGTACCGCCAGTGGAAAGATCCGCAAGGCGGACCTACGCTCAACCTATGGTGGCGCCAATCCGCGCAGTGCTAACTCGCACGGCACCAGCCAACCCGGCACCTCCAGTGAAGGGCAATAACCGGTATGAAGAAAAAGGCTAGAGGGATTCCAACCTGGGTGCTGGGGGTCATTGGCATCATAGTTTTCCTGGGATTGTGGGAGCTGACGCCGGTGGTCGGCTTGGTGAAGGCGCAGTATTTGCCGCCGGCCTCAGAGGTGTTGCTGACCCTGGCAAATGATCTGGGATTGACCGCATTTTGGGTGGCCGTAGGGCAGACCATGCTGGCCTGGTTCCTGGGCTTGGCGATCGCCGCAGTCTCAGGGTTGGTGCTGGGCCTCGTGATTGGGATGTCTCCCTTTCTGCGCCGCTTCACCAACTCCACCATTGAGTTCCTGCGCCCGATCCCGTCCGTAGCGTTGATCCCCATTGCTGTGCTGCTTTTTGGTATGAAGCTGGAATCTTCGCTGCTGCTGATTGTTTTTGCCTGCTTCTGGCAGGTGTTGATTCAGGTGTTGTACGGGGTGGCAGATGTGGACAACGTAGCCATGCAAACCGCGCGGTCCTACGGATTCTCGTATCTGCAACGGG
Source organism: Acidobacteriota bacterium (assembly GCA_019352125.1). Classification (GTDB taxonomy): domain Bacteria; phylum Actinomycetota; class Actinomycetes; order Actinomycetales; family Micrococcaceae; genus JABBNV01. Next base: position 11,977 of record JABBNV010000016.1, read on the forward strand.
TGCGTGACGTTGTGTTCCCTACGCTGCTGCCATACCTCATGACGGGTATTCGCCTGGGTGCCTCGGTGGCGTTGATCCTGGCCATCACGGCGGAACTGCTGATCGGTACCCCGGGGCTGGGTAAGGAAATTGTGTTGGCTCAATCTGGCGGTGCGATCGCTGGCATGTATGCCCTGATTCTGGCCGCTGGGTTCCTTGGCGTGGCCATTAACGGTGTGACTCGGCTGGTGCAAAAGCGGGTCCTATCCTGGCATGCATCAGTGCGTGGGGAGGTAATTGTATGAAGACTTTGAAGTTCATTGGATACTTGCTGACGCTGCCGGTAATTCTGTTGCTGTGGTGGTGGGTGGCTACCTCGGGGGAACCGAATTTCTTTGTGCCTACACCGGCTAAATTGGCAGAGACCTTTGTCAATACCTGGATTAGCGAGCGGCTGTTCACGGATGTGTTGCCCAGCGTAACGCGCCTTGCTCTGGGAGTGCTGGCCGCCATTGTGCTGGGTATTGCCCTAGGCCTGGCCGTGGGACTTAACCGCACTCTGCGTGCGCTGACGGAGCCGGTGTTTGAGTTCTTCCGGGCGCTCCCGCCACCGGTGCTGGTGCCCGTGTTGATGCTGCTGGTGGGCATCAACGATGGCATGAAGATCGCCGTCATTATCTCCGGTTGTATTTGGCCCGTGCTGCTGAACACGATCGAGGGGGTGCGCTCCATTGACCCGGTGCAAAATGAGACATCTCGCTCCTACGGGATTTCCGGTTTCAACCAGATCCGCTACCAGATTCTGCCCGCGGCAACTCCAACCATCATGGCTGGAGTGCGTCAGTGCTTGTCTATTGGGCTGATTCTGATGGTTATTTCCGAAATGTTTGCCTCATCCTCCGGGCTGGGTTTCAGCATTGTGCAATTCCAGCGTTCCTTTGCTGTTCCAGAAATGTGGTCCGGCATCGTAGTCCTAGGCCTCATTGGTGTGGCCCTTTCCTTTATCTTCCAATGGTGTGAACGGCGCGTCTTGCGCTGGTACCACGGCCTGAAAGAGGTTGAACATGCAGTCTGATACTTCCACAACAGCTCCGCAGGGCGACGGCGTTACCGCTTCGCGTGGGCGCACATTGCCCGATGGGGAGGCACTGCTCTCCGTTCGTAACCTGAAGAAGGTGTACCGCACCGACGGTGGGGACATTGAAGCGGTCCGCAACCTCACCTTTGACCTGGGCCGCGGGGAACTGGTCTGCCTGGTGGGTCCTTCCGGTTCGGGAAAGACCACGCTGCTCAAGTGCATCGCTGGCCTGATGGGAACCACTGACGGCGAGGTTCGCTTGGATGGCCAGAAGGTCACCGGGCCGCCCAAGAAGATGGCCGTAGTGTTTCAGGAATACGGGCGCTCCCTCTTCCCGTGGCTGCGCGTGGCGGACAACGTTGAGTTGCCGCTCAAGAACGCCAGTATCCCCAAGGCAGAGCGCAAGCGTTTGGTGGCAGAGGCGCTGGAGGCTGTGGGTCTGGCACACGTGCCGCGTTCTTACCCGTGGCAGCTCTCCGGTGGTATGCAGCAACGCGTGGCTATTGCGCGAGCCGTGGCCTACCAGCCTGAGGTTCTGCTGATGGATGAGCCGTTTGCCGCCGTCGACGCACAAACCCGCGCGGACCTCGAGGACTTGATCCGCAGCGTGTGGAAGAAGCTGGGCGTGACCGTCCTGTTTGTCACGCACGATATTGACGAATCAATCTACCTGGGCGAACGCGTCATTATTCTTTCCTCTTCACCTACCGTGGTGCAGGAGGACATTGTGATTGACCTTCCTGCCGAGCGCGATCAACTTGAAACCCGGTCCCTGCCGCGCTTTACGGAGCTGCGCCACCACGTGTACGCGGAGATTCAACGCGCCAAGCAGGGCCACCGACCGGCAGAAGCGGCTGGTGTCGTTACCGAGTAAGTTCCAACGGGGCGGCACCACTATTGGCTGCCGCCATGGCTGTCTATACCGTTCAGTGGCACCAGTTGAGCTTTACCCGTTGAGGCGCTCGATGAGGTTGAGGCCGCGGCGTGCCCAGGCGATCTCCGCCTCGGCCCGGGCAATGAGACCTTCATAGGTGAAGGTCTTGTAAGCGATGGTCTTTTCCCGGTCCGCAGCGGAGGTGTGTGCCAGACGGCGGGCCAGCATGGGGCTGGTGCCCTCCTCGATTTCCTGTATCTTCTCCTGCCATTGGGCCAGCAGCGCCTCATGGTGGCTGATGTGCGCGAGCATCTGCTCCTCCGCCGCGGCGGGATTCGCCCACTCGAGATAGGCGGCCT
>JABBNV010000016.1:14276-21215 GCA_019352125.1 Acidobacteriota bacterium
TTGCATAGCTCAGGGGTGCGTTCATCCACGCCTTGAATGCTTCACGGCCTGCCGCGGTGACGTGGTATTGGCGCTTCTTGCCGCGGGGTCCCCACGCAACTTCTTCACCGTCTATGAGGCCCTCTGCCTCCATACGTTTAAGCGCTGGGTAGATCTGTGAGTCCGGCGCGTGCCATACGTGCCCCACGGAGGAGGCGAATTCCTTCTGGAGGTCATACCCGGTCATTGGTTCCACCGTGAGCAGGGCTAACAGGGCGTTTTGGAGACTCATGGCCACTTTCTATGGTTTATGTGTTGCCAATCACTATATCCATAGCTAGTCTGTGAGTGACGCAACTAACTACGCACATAGGTAGTTGGCCGACGTCGTCCGCGTTGCATGCTTGATCCCCACGAATTTCTGGCTAAAGGAAAACTCATGACCGCCGTCTCTGCTACCAGCTCTACCACCAACAAGGTTCTGCCTCACCCGCTGAACGCCTGGTATGTCGCGGCTTGGGACCACGAAGTGACCCGCAAGCCCATGTCCCGCCGCATTGCCAACCGTCCAGTGGCTCTCTATCGCACGGAGGATGGCAAGGCCGTGGCACTGGCCGATGCCTGCTGGCACCGCCTGGCACCGCTTTCCATGGGGAAGACGCTGGCCAAGGATACGATCCAGTGCCCGTACCACGGCATTGTGTACAACTCCGCTGGGCGCTGCGTCTCCATGCCGGCCCAGGAAACCATCAACCCCAGCGCCACGGTGCCTTCTTTTCCCGTGGTGGAACGGTACCGCTACATCTGGATTTGGATGGGTGACCCCACACTCGCGGACCCGTCTTTGGTACCGAACATGGAGCAGATGACTTCGGAGGAATGGGCGGGGGATGGGCTGACCATTCACGCCAAGTGCAACTACCAGCTGGTGTTGGACAACCTGATGGATCTGACGCATGAGGAGTTTGTGCACTCATCCTCGATTGGGCAGGATGAGCTGAGCGAATCGGACTTTGTGACTGTGCGTGAAGGGAACAAGGTGACGGTGACACGGTGGATGCACAATATTGACGCCCCGCCGTTTTGGCTCAAGAACATGCGGGACAAGTTCCCCGGTTTTGAGGGCAAAGTGGATCGCTGGCAGATCATCAACTTTGAAGCACCCGCCACTATCAGCATTGATGTGGGAGTGGCCAAGGCTGGCACCGGGGCGCCGGACGGGGATCGCAGCCAAGGGGTGAACGGCTTTGTGATGAATACGATCACGCCGGAAACTGAGCGGTCCTCGCACTACTTCTGGGCTTTTATGCGCAATTACTGTCTGGATAGTCAATTGATCACCACGCAGCTGCGCGATGGCGTGCACGGCGTTTTCGGTGAGGATGAGGAGATGTTGATGGCCCAGCAGGCTGCCATTGATGCCAACCCGGACTATGAGTTCTACAGCCTGAACATTGACTCCGGTGGAATGTGGGTGCGCCGCATTCTGGAGGCCATGCTGGTTGCGGAGGGCCGGCTGACCCCGTCCGCCTAACGGTGGGTTCGCGCAGCCTCGCGGTGGGTTCAGTTAGCCAGCAATCGAGAAGAAAGATCGGGTCACCCCATGGCGGCTACAAACATTGAAATCTGGCAATCGGCAACGGTGGTGGAGGTTATCCCCGTGGCCACAGATATTGCCCGCATAGTGCTTGAGCCGTCCCTGCCGGTAAAAGCGGAGCCCGGATCACACATTGATCTCATGGTGGAGATCGACGGCGAACGGGCCAAGCGCTCCTATTCAGTGGTGGGTTCCAACGACGACGGCACTCGGCTGGCCATCTCCGTGATGAAGGCGCCGCTGTCCCGGGGCGGATCCATCTTTATGCACTCGATGGTTCCCGGGCAACGTTTGGAAATCACCCAGCCTCTGCAGAACTTCCCCCTGCGCGTAGGTGCGCAACGCTACATCCTGCTGGCCGGAGGCATCGGAATCACCGCCATCGTCAACATGGCCGCGATACTCCAACGCGTCAAAGCTGACTACACGCTGGTGTACGCGGGGCGCAGCCGTGGGGCCATGGCGTACCTTGATCAGCTCACTGAACAGCACGGGGACAGGCTGGAGGTGCATGTTGACGATGAGGGAACTTCCCTGAACGTTCCGGAGTTGGTGGCGCGTGCTGATGCGGACACGGAACTGTATATGTGTGGCCCTATCCGCCTGATGGACGCCGTCCGCCGCACGTGGGTGGAACGTGAGCTGGACATGCCCAATCTTCGCTTCGAAACCTTCGGCAACAGCGGTTGGTATGACCCGGAAGAATTCATTGTTCGGGTGCCCAAGCTCAATCTCGAGGTCACCGTACCGCCAGGCCGCTCCATGCTTGAAGCCCTCGAAGACGCGGGGGCAGAGATGATGTTCCACTGCCGCAAGGGCGAATGCGGCCTCTGCGAGGTACGTGTGTTGGAGCTATCCGGAAAAATTGACCACCGTGACGTCTTCTACAGCGAACGCCAGCAACGACTCTCCACCAAAATGAACTGCTGCGTCTCCCGCGCGGTCACCTCAGCTACCGGGGCCAAGGCGGATGCGGCGGCCGGTGGGCCCGCCGTCATCACTATCGAACCAAACTAACCGAATCTGCTTACCAGGTAGTGTCCTGGCGGATAATCACGTCTGAGCCGCCGTCAATGAACACCACTTGGCCGCAGAGGTGGGCGTTTTCTACACTGGTCAGCCAAGCCAGCAGATACGCCACGCTGCGGGGCTCAAAGATCCCGTTCAGCGGCATTGGCACCATGGCGGACATTTCTTCTCGCTGCTTTGGGGTGGCGATCATGGAGGACGTCATGGGAGTTTCCACCACACCGGGGGCCACGCCGTTGAGGGGAATATTGGCGCCGGCCCACTCGGCAGTGGCCGCGTTGCGCCGAATCCACAGGGCAAGAGCGCGCTTGGTGGTGCCGTAGATCAGCGAACCTTGCTCCGGCGTTCCTGCCGCTAGAATCTCAGCTCGCTCCAGAGCCTGCGCTTCGGAGCCGGAGAGTAGTGCTGCCAACAATTCATCATCTGGCGGGAAGAGCGATGCCATAGAGGTGACCGCTACTGCTCGAGGAGTCGAGGACTCTGCCAGGAGGGGGCGCAGCCCTTCAAGCGTGGCGACGGTTCCAAAAAAATTCACAGCCACAGTCTTTGACGTTGGGCTGGCAAGGCCCGCGTTAGCTACGACGGCGTCAATAGAGCCACCGCTCAACGAGGTCACTTGCTCAACCAGCGACTCCCTGCCATCCGGGGTGGAGAGGTCCACGACGACGTCGGCATCGTGGATGTCCACACCAATGACTTTCTCGCCGCGCTCAACCAGCAGTTCCAAGGTGGCTCTACCAATACCGCTGGCGGATCCTGTGACGACGTAGGTGCGGGACATGGACAGAGCCTTTCCTCGGGGAGCGGGCACCATTGGGCCCTACTGACATGCTCTGTCTTTCCCAGAACGCGCGTAAGGGTCTTTGGTCCTCAACCCTGCCGGCACCCGTGTGTCCATTGCCCAGTTGCTTCTAGATAGCTGAATGCCGGACGTCGTATTGCACGGCGTGCCGCACGGGTGCGTTGGGCGCGCCGTAACCGTCGTAGTTGCCGCGCCGCTCCACCATTTCGAAGAACACCGTGCCTACGGTGGCGGTGTAGAAGTGCAGAAATTCGCCATCCGCGTCCCTGTCATAGAGCAGATTTAGGTCGCGGAGCCTCCCTAGGAACCCGGGTTCCAGATCGAAGCGGGCTGCCAGATCCTCGTAATAGTTGGCCGGGATTTTCAGGAACTCCAGTCCTCGCTTCTTGGCTGCACGGGCCGTGGCCACCAGATCATCCACGGCAAAGGCGATATGCTCCTGAAACGTCTTGTGCTCACCATCCCCCTGCTGAATGAGCGGCGCTAGATTGAGCACCAGCCGCACACCGCGATCAGACGTGTCCATGACCTGGGAACGTACCAGCCCTGTGGGGCTTGGCACCTCCGCGAAGGGCTGCGGCTCCAGGGCCAATGCGCTGGTGTAAAACAGTACCGCCTCGTCAAAATGCTGCCACGGTTGGGCCAGGTTCACGTGGTCGATCACGGCTTCCTGCCCGTGGCTGCGCCCTCCTGAAGGGGCTGGCCCGAATTCATGGGTCCACGCTGCCGTGCCGTCCAGAGTTCCTTGGCACAGGAAGATTTCCGTTGAATCCGGCGCGGCTATGCCCTGGAAGACTTCCTCATCCGCCTGGGACTTACGGGGCACCACAGGTGCCAGCAGCTGCTGGGCGCGAGATGACGCCAGCAGCGGGTTCTCGACGTCGAAACCCAGGGCCGCGATGGCTGGCTCCGAGCCTTCAGGCGCTGCCTCATTGATGATGACGCGGGCCTGCCCCATGGTCCACAGCTGCACGTCCTTGGTGCGATGGCGCCCCTGGGAAGCGAAACCCAACTGTCCCAGCAGCATTTCCACGGCAGCGGTACTGGCCGTCTTGACCTCGGCAAAGTTGAACCCGGTGGGCTCGGGGACGCGGGGAAGCGTGGCCAACTGAAGCGGCCGCCTTTGCGTCTCGCCTTCGGCAGCAAGCCAGACAGCACCTTCTTCCTGGAGCCACACCAGCGAGCGCATAGCATCCACAGCGGTCCGGGTTACATCAGACTGGCGGAAGATATCATTGAATATTTCCAGCGAGACCGGGCCCTGGTATCCCGTTCGCGCAAGGTGTCCCATGAATTTGGCCAGGTTAAACTGCCCTTCACCGGGAAACACTCGGTAGTGCCTGCTCAGGGACAGCACGTCCATGGAGAGCTTGGGAGCATCTGCTACCTGAACAAAGAAGATTTTCTCTGCATCCAGCTCTTCAATGGGGGCCGTATCCCAGTCTCGAGAGAGGATGTGGAAGGAATCCAGGCAGGTGCCCAAATTCGGGTGGTCCACGGCTTCCACCAGGCGATGGGCGTGCTCATAGTCATTGACATATTTGCCCCACGCGAGTGCCTCATAGGCCACCCTAACGCCATGTTCCCCGGCCGCATTGGCCAGTTGGGCAAGCTGCTCGGTAAGCACGTCATCCTCGCTACGCGTGGCCGTAGCCACATTGGAGCAGACCAGAATTGTGTCGATCCCCAGCCGGTCCATAAGTGTGAACTTTGCTCTTGCGCGGCGAAGGTTCGCGGCCAGCAGGGCGTCCTCCACGCCGTCGAAGTCACGGAAGGGCTGGTAGAGGTCAAGGGAGAGCCCAAGGTCCGCCGCCCGTCGTCGTACTTCTTCCGGACTCATGGCCGAGGTGACCAAGTCCTGCTCAAAAATTTCGATGCCGTCAAAGCCAGCCTTGGCGCAGGCAGCCATCTTTTCCTGCAGCGTGCCGGATAGGCAGACTGTGGCGATTCCGGTGCGCATCAGCGGATACCTCCGATGAGAAGGCTTTGCGAGTCCGCTCCCGGAGTGGGGGAGCTTTGCTCTGCGTCCTCGCGCTCAACCATGGCCAGAAAATGGGTGCGCATGTGGTCCGCGTCTGCCTCTTTGCCCGTAAACAGCCGGAAGGCATCTGCTGCCTGGCCAACAGCCATGCGGCCGCCGTCCAGCACCATACACCCCAGTTGTCGGGCATGCCGTACCAGCACTGTTTCTATGGGTCGGTAGACAATGTCCGCCACCCAGTGCTGGCTGGTCAGTTGCGTCAGGTCAAAGGAGGATCCGGGGTGCTCCTTCATGCCCATGGGGGTGCAATTAACTAACCCATCGGCGCCCGGCACCAGTTGAGGCAAGGCGTCAATTCCTCTGCCCGTGATGGTGCGGTCCGGGAACAGGGCTTGAAGTTCGGCCGCTCTGCTGCTTGCCCTGACACCATCCATGTCCACCAGGTCTAGGGTGCGCGTTCCTGCGCTCAGCAGCGCATAAGCCACGGCTGAGCCTGCCCCGCCGGCGCCGAGCTGCACCACGCGGTTTACCGGAGCGTTGGGCAATCCTGCGGCAAAGGCACCTGCGAAGCCGGAGAAATCTGTGTTGTGGCCAACAAACGTGCCATCACTGATCAGCACTGTGTTCACTGCTCCAAGCCGACGGGCGTCCTCTGTGACCTCGTCCAGGAAGGGCAGCACCAATTGTTTGCAGGGGTGGGTGATGTTGAGGCCGTTGAAGCCAAGCTGCGCGGCCGCCTCCAGCAAATTGCCGACGGCGGTGGGGGCCAACCCAAGTTCCAGCAGGTCGATGGGGCGGTACAGCAAGCGCAGGCCCTGACGGTCTGCCTCGCGTTCATGCAATGCGGGGGAGAGCGATGGCATGACGCCTTCGCCAATGAGCCCCAGCAAATATGACTCGGCTCGATTACTCATGGGTATTACTCCTAATGCCTAACGGGCAGTTTTGCGGCCAGCTCTGCGGCAGCGGATTTCAGCAGTGGCACATACGCCACCATTTGCTCAATACTCAGCCTGAAGATCGGGGCCGCAATGGCCACCGATGCAAAGGCAACCCCCTGAGAATTCAGAACTGGCACGGCCACGGCGCGCATGCCCACCTCATTCTCTTCATCCATCACGGCATACCCCTGGCTGCGCACTCGTTCAATTTCCTCCCGGAAGGCGGCCCTGCCCGTAATGGATCGATCAGTCAGAGCGGTTAGCTCAAGCTCCTCTACTAGCCGGGTGCGGTCCTGCTCCGCGGCGAATGCCACAAGGGCCTTGCCCACGGAAGTGGTGTGTAGCAAACCCAGATGGCCCGGATCACTAGTGACGCGAAAGGTCTGAGGCCCATCCACCTTGCTGACCGTCAGATACCGTTCCCCGTCACGCACCGAGAGGATGGTTGCCTCACTGGTCTCATCCGTTACCCCTTGCAGGATGGGCAGGGCAGTACCGGCAAAGCCGTGGTGGTTGGAGACCTGTTGGCCCAGCTGAAAGACGCGCAGCCCTAGCCGGTAGAGGCGGCCTGACGGCTCGTAATCAACAAAGCCATCCCGTGTGAGCGAAC
>JABBNV010000284.1 GCA_019352125.1 Acidobacteriota bacterium
CGCGCAGCGGTTGATAGCGAAGCCGCGAATAGCGGTAGCTCAACGGAGCAGCTCACGTCGACTGGTAGTGACCTACGACATATGATATCGGATGTCCCACCAATTACTAGTACTAATCGTCACGGAAACATAACATCCAAGATTCTTGATTTTATCGCTTGACGCGGGGATGTGACGTCTCTTACAGTCATTCTACGAGCATCGGACGTCCCACATCCGATAACTATCCATTGAAATGGTGAGGCCCTGAATGAGTAAGACTCTTGAGAACCTGCCGCTGGTCAAGGATGCGTCCCGACGCAACTTCCTGAAACTGGCTGGCGTAATGGGTACGGCAACAGCATTCGCCGGCACCCTGGCAGCTTGTGGTGGACCTTCGTCAACGAAGACGACCTCCGCAAATACCGCGGCTATTGACCCCAATGCAACCATTGAAGCTGGTATTTCCTACTCGCTGTCCACCGGGTTTGACCCGCTGGGTGCAAGTTCCGCAACCGCATTCGCTGCCAACCTGCACTTCTTTGAAGGTTTGACTGAACTACACCCGGCAACCCGCAAGGTCTACAACGCTCTCGCAGCGTCGGATCCGGTCAAAGTCTCGGACACGGAGTACACCGTCAAGCTGCGCGACGGCGCCGCCTTTCATGACGGCTCGAAGGTAACCACTGATGACGTGGTCTTCTCCTTCACCCGCATTATTGACCCGGCCAACAAGTCCCTGTTCAGCCAGTTTGTCCCCTTCATTGACAAGGTGGAGGCAACGGATGCCAGCACGGTGAAGTTCACCCTGAAGTACCCGTTCCCGGGCTTCGGTCCGCGCATCTCCGTGGTCAAGATTGTGCCGAAGGCACTGACCAACTTCCCCGTTGGCTCAGACCAGTTGAAGGCATTCGACGCCAAGCCGGTGGGCACCGGCCCATACAAATTCGTTTCAGCGGCCAAGGATGACAAGATCGTCTTCGCCCGCAACGATGCTTACAACGGTCAGCACAAGGCTCTGGCAGCGGGCATGACCTGGCTGCTGGTTTCTGACAACTCAGCTCGCGTCTCCGCGATGCAGGGTGGCAAGGTTCAGGCCATCGAAGACGTTCCGTACTTGGACGTTGACGGGCTGAAGAGCCGCTCCAAGGTTGAGTCGGTACAGTCCTTCGGCTTGCTGTTCATGATGTTCAACTGTGCCAAGGCTCCCTTTGATAAGAAGGAAGTCCGCCAGGCTCTGCACTACGCGCTGGACACCGAGACGATCATCAAGAAGATCCTCTTGGGCAACGCCAAGTCAGCAACGTCCTACTTCCAAGACACCCACGCGGACTACCAAGAGGCTGCTACGGTCTACAACTTCGACGCCGAAAAGGCCAAGAAGCTGCTTTCCGATGCGGGCGTATCCAACCTGTCCGTCAGTGCCATCTCTACTGACACTGGCTGGGTAAAGACCATTGTTCCGCTGATCCAGCAGAACTGGGAAGCAGTTGGCCTCAAGGTCAACTTCGAGGTCCTCGCTTCAGCTGCAGCGTATGGAAATGACAAGGTGGGCGGCGGCAAGTTCGACGTCCTGATTGCCCCCGGTGATCCGTCAGTCTTCGGCAACGATGCAGACTTGTTGCTGAGCTGGTTCTTCGCTGGCAGCACCTGGGTCAAGAACCGCATGTACTGGACGGCTCCCGAGGCCGCAACGGTGCAGAGTGATCTCACCAAGGCAGCTCAAGCCACCGGCGATGATGCGAAGAAGATCTACAAAACCATCATCGACACGATCGCGGATCAGGCACCTCTCTACCCGCTGTTCCACCGCCAGCTGCCCACCGCTTGGGATGACAAGAAGCTCTCCGGCTTCCAGCCACTGCCGACGACGGGTCTGGCCTTCATCGACGTCGGCCGCACCAAGTAATTCGCGCAGACCTTTCGCCGTTGTAGGTGCAGCCAGGACATTCCTGGCTGCACCAACAAACGTTACAAACTACCGAAAGATAAGATTTTGGGAACGATACTGCGCTTGCTAGGGCGCCGACTCGCCGTTCTACCGCTGATGATTCTGGGCATTACCGCCCTGGTCTTCGTGGTGGGGCAGGGCCTTGGAGATCAGGCTCGCGCTGCGCTGGGCCCCGATGCCGGCGAAGCTGCCTTGTCCGCCTACCGACAGCAGCACGGGCTGGACCAGCCGCTGATTGTGCAGTATCTGCATTATCTGGGAAATCTGGTGACGGGGAACCTCGGCGAAACTACCGCCCCGGCCCGTCCTATTACCGACGTCATCGGCGAAGCTTTTCCGCTGACACTGCAGCTGACCTTCCTGGGCGTCGTGATCGCCGTCGTGATTTCTCTGGTTCTCGGCGTGCTCGCAGCACTGTACCGTGATCGCTGGGTTGACCAGGTGATCCGCGTGCTCACCATCGCCGCCATCGCCACCCCATCCTTCTGGCTTGGCATTTTGCTCATCCAGTGGTTCGCCCTAGGCGACAACCCTCTTTTCCCCGCCAGTGGCATCACTCCTATCGAGGAGGATTTCGGCGCCTGGCTGAACTCCATGACTCTTCCCGCCATCGCCCTGGCCATCCCCGTATCCGCCGGGCTGACCCGCGTGGTGCGCACCTCCATGGTGGAGGAACTTGATCGGGACTACGTCCGCACCGCTATTGGCAACGGCGTCCCCTACCGCACAGTGGTCAGCAAAAATGTACTGCGTAACGCCCTGATCACCCCCTTGACGGTGCTGGGCTTGCGCGTCGGATACCTGCTGGGCGGCGCGGTAGTGATTGAACAAATTTTCAACATCCCCGGAATGGGCAAGGTGATCTTCACCGCCATTACGGGCAGGGACTTGAACCAGATGATGGGCGTGGCATTGGCCATTGCCTTAACGTTCGTCCTGGTGAACTTGGTGGTCGATTTCCTCTACGTAGTGGTCAACCCCCGGATTAGGAGCATCTAAATGCATCGCGGATTAGCTCAGCGCCTCAGCGCACCGGGACTGCGGTTCAAAGCCCTCTCCCTCAGCTCCAAGATTGCGCTGGTTTTCATTGTCATCATTGTGCTCAGTGCCATTCTGGCCCCAGTGATCTCCCCCTTTAGCCCGAACTCCACCCAGTTTGACGCCCGGTTGGCCCCCAACGGAACCAACATCTTCGGCACCGACCAGCAGGGGCGCGATATTTTCGCCCGGATCCTGGTGGGTGGACGTACCTCTCTGGTGATCGGCATCGGGGCCGTGGCAATGGCTCTGGTAGTGGGCGGCATCATTGGATCCATCGCGGCTACCTCGCACAAGGCTGTCAACGAGGCTCTGATGCGCATCATGGACATCTTCATGGCGTTCCCCGGAATCGCCTTGGCGGCGGTGATCTTGACGGCACTCAGTGACCCGAAGCAGTCCAATACGTTCCTGATTATTGTGGCCATCGCAG
>JABBNV010000017.1:0-3480 GCA_019352125.1 Acidobacteriota bacterium
CAGGGACCGTAACCGAATCCGCACCATCGCCCGCCTTCTTCCATGGGGCTGTCCGGACGTACCCAAACGACTTCGCATGGGATAGGCAAGCTGGCCCAGCCAAAACCAAAGTAGGAGGTGACGAGCCCGCCTAGTCGCACGTCCGTGTCCGCATCAACCCTCAGCCCCGCACCGCACTGAATCTGCCAGTGCAGAATCCCATCCGCCAAGACGGAGAAATCCCTTTCACCGTGCCCCACCAATACTCGGTGAACTGTCCGTGCGTAGTCTGGCGGCCACGCGCCGTCGTCGTTAATCAACGCTAGGGTTAGCCCGCGAAAAGGATAGGTCAGCACCTGCGCCGCCGTCATGCTTCACCCGCTGCCAAGCGTTGCCAGCCCAACACCTCGCGCTGCCTCAGCGGCATCTTCGAGACCACCAAATCATAGGAATCCTCCACCATGTCACGCACCATCGACGAGGCGAGGGACCCCGTTAGCGCTACGCCATTCCAATGTTTCTTGTTCAGGTGGTATGCCCCCTCGATTTCGGGGTGCTGTAACCGAAGCTGGACGGCCAGGGCGGGATCGCACTTGAGACTGACAGACAAGTTTGGCTCGTCAAGCACGCTCAGCGCAAAAACCTTACCCGGGCCCCCGGTGAAATCCGAGGTTGCCCTGACCTTAAACACACTGGTTTCGGGGCCGAAGGGAAAATCCTCATAACTGGCTGGAAAGCTGAGACAAATTCTCCGCAGTTCTGCTGCATCCACCCTAGGAGCCTATACCGCAGTGGCGTCAGTGAACCTGCAAATAGTCCTCTAACAGCACTACCTTCAGCCCGGCGGCCTTCTGAGCAGTGACAAAAGCCTGCAGGTCATTGGCAAATTCCGGTCGGAAATGCATCAGCACAATCTCCCCCGGGCGCAGCGCGTTCCCCTGCTGATAGTCCATGCCGCCGGCGTTGGCCTTCGCCTCCCAATCAATGATGGCTTTCATCCCGCAATCCGCTGCGGCTTTTCGCGTGACGGCACTGTAGGGGCCTCCGGGCGGGCGGAAGAACACTGGGCGGCGTCCGTAGTGTTCAAGCGCATAGTCCGCCATGCCACAGATTTCGGCTTTCTGCTGCGCGTAGGACCCGGCCAGGAACTTCAAATCGTGGCTGATGGTATGGTCTTCCACGCGCGAGCCAGCCGCCACGAAGGGGGAAAAATACTCAGGATTCCCCGCGATGAACGTCTTGGCAAGGAACAGAGAGGCCTTGATCCCGTTGGCCTGTAGTAGGGCCAAATCCTGCGGTAATTGCGTGGCGCCGTCGTCGATAGTCAGGAAGACTACCTTCTGCTGGGTGGGGATTTTTGTCAGCACCGGGACCAGCCCGTTGGTGATGGTAGGCAAGGTGTAATCAGGAACGAGCGTAGGCTCACGAGCTGCCTGCTTACGATTCTCTGGCACGACGCGCGTTTCGGGACCAAGCTTTGCCGACTGAACCGCCGCAGGAGCGGCCTGGACCGCCTGTGCCGCCTGTGCCGTCCCCGTGGGCAGCAGCTCGATGGACGCCCGCGGTGTGGAAACGGCATAGAAGGTGGTGCATGTCAGCCCACCAACCAGTAGTAAGGACAGCACAATGATCAACCGGAGATGCGGTTGCGATTGCGTGCGAAAGTGCCGCGACACGGCAGCCCCCAATTTCTCTGCGACGGTGGACAGCCAATTTTAACTGCTCCAGCCTCCCGCTGGGCCCCAAGTCGCGGAATTCTACGTAAACATTGCTCCAACGTTAAGCGGCATCAAGCCGTGGCCCTTCGATAGCCGGGCAGGCATTCATCACCACGCGCAATCCAGCATCCTTAGCCCGCTGCGCTGCGGCCTCGTCGATAACGTCCAGCTGCAGCCACACCGCATCTGCGCCCACGGCAATAGCCTGGTCCACCACAGCACCGACCTTGGCGGAATTCACAAAACAGTCCACCACATCAATGTGCCCCGGCACATCCTCGAGGGATTTATACCCCTTGGCTCCGTGGACATCATCGCCCTTCAGACTCACGGGAACAATGTCCATTCCCAAACCCTGTTGCAGGTACAGCGCCACGCCAACAGCGGGCCTGGCAGGATTCCCGGAAAGCCCGACGACGGCCCAGCGTGCGGGGGTTTGCAGCAGGGACTTGATGTCCTCGGGGTTGTTTACATGCGTCATCTCCCCAGCCTACGGCGGCAATTCAGCATTGCCCAGTAGCTATCCGTGGCACCTCGGGTGCATGCACCTGCCCTCCACAGGCGGCTGCCCCGGCACGTGAGTCCACATACGGCCATCGGCACCTTACTCCAGACCATGGCCCGGCGCAGGATTTCAGTACTGCACACTATCGGCGAAGGACCCCATGAAAAAGTTGCCACTGCTCCGTTCCGCACACACACTGCTTGCCACCGTCGTGGCAACACTCTTGGCGCTGGCGCTCGCTATTGCCTCCCAGCTATTCATGCCCAGTCTTGACGCATCGGCCATGCCGCCGGGGCCTCCCGCCAGCGGGCTCTGGCACGCTGGGGCCGGACTTCGCTCGGGTGAACTCTTCGTTGGAGCCTTCGTAGACTCCGCAGGCCAGCAGACGTACTGCACCGATGTGGAACGGTACGAGCCCGCCGCCGGCGGAGCATATTCCACGGGCCATCAGGGGCAATTTGTGCGCAGCGATGGATCAGCACTCTCGGAAAGCGAGAATGCCACAGTGGCGTACCTGCTGCACCGATGGGGCGGCGCAACTGACAACGAAACGGCTGCAGCAGTACAACTCGGAGTGTGGGCTCTCACCTCGCCCCAGCGTGCGTGGGACACCCCAGGAATGGCGGATATTCTCCGCCGGGGAAATGTTCCCAACGCCGTCGCAGCACAATCCAAAGCCATGATCGAGACTTCCAAACGCTACGCTGGCCCCTACTCGGTCACAGTCACCCTGGATGCTCCGGGGCACAGCGGAACCGCCTTGGTATCCGTCACATCCGCTGCCGGAGCCGTCACCCCGGGCTTGAGCCTTTCCGCCACCGCCACTGGGTCTCTAATCTTTAACTCGGAACAGGGTACTGACCCGTCCACAAGCCGTACATGGACTTCAACAGACGCTGCCACCGCGCTGCCACTGCACAAGGCAGCCTTTGGCCCAGGCGGCGTCAAAGTAGCAGTCGGCGCCGCCCCGACAGCTGCAGTGACGTGGCTGGAACCCAGCAATCCTGCAGCACAACGGCTGCTTCTTGGGCCAGTCACCGCAGCGCCGCACGCTGAGCAGTCAGTGGCCGCTGAACGGCCCTTCCATGTTGAAGCCACAACACAAACCGCTACCCCTTTGGGGCGGCCAGGCGTTGCCATCACTGACCATCTAGTCCTGGCTGCCGGTGCTGATTCCCTGTGGCTGAAGGACCCGGCAACGGGTTCACTTGTGCCGGTGGCCGTCACCTCGACGCTGTGGGGACCGATCCCCGCCCCTCCTGCGGAAACCGCCACTAT
>JABBNV010000017.1:3490-8776 GCA_019352125.1 Acidobacteriota bacterium
ATCAAGCTGCCCGCGGCAGGCTACTACGTATGGACCACCGCCACCGGGCCTGCGTCAACCGGCAGCCCTGCAGCGCAGGCAATGATCACGCCATGGAACAGTACCTTCGGGGCTGCGGCTGAAACCACCGTTCTGCCGTGGCAGCCCGAGGTCAGTACGGCGTTGTCCGCCACTACAGGCACCGTGGGGGATACCGTCCGCGATGCGGTAAGTCTCGCTGGCTTACCAACCAACCTCGTGCAAGGAAGCGTGACACTGACCATGTACGGCCCCCTCACGGACACCCCAGCGCAGCAGGCCAGTGTGCCAGAGGGCAGTCACATGGTGGCAACTGTGGAGGTGCCGTTCACGGCCAAGGATGGCTCGGCCACGGCTCAGTCGCCGGCTTTTCCTACCCTGACACAGCCAGGCTGCTACACGGTAGTGGCATCCCTGTCCGAGGGCCCGGCACACTCTGCCTTTGCCTCGGCATTCGGTGTCCCGGCTGAAACGGTGTGTATCAGTGCGCCCGTTGTGCCTCAGTCAAACAGCGTTCAGGCCGTGGCGGTTCTGGCCAACACTGGTGCCAATAACGTGGTGATTCTGGGCATCGCTGCAGGACTGTTGGGGACAGGATTAGCGCTTGGTATTGTGTCCTGGCGTCGGCGTCAGAGCTAAAGCTCGGCGCTGCTAATTTCCTCAACATAGAGGGGCCAGAACTCGCTCGGTTTGGCCGCCGCGGGATCGATGCGCTTGAGCTCAGCTTCAAAGGAGGTGACCACCCGGGCAAAGTCTTCATCCTCTGCCGGACCCACGTCATCCCGATCGATTGATCCCCACAATTGAGCAATCTGAGTAAGTTTGCTCAAGGAGGAGGCCATCAACGTCTCGTCATCTTCGCAACAGGAATATACAGCTCCGCTCGTCCTATCAACCACGACGAATTGGAAGTCACTGTCGTTAAGCACTATGGCCCTGCCAGAGGCGTCATTGGGGTAGGGCGGATGCAACCACTCACCCTCGTGTGGAACGTCTTCAAACCCGTTCGCCGCAAGTGTTTCCAGCGCCTTGGCAATTTGTTCGTCGTCCATGACAACCTCCCGTTACCCTGACCCTAGCCATGGGCGGGGACCGAGTCAATGACCGTGGAAGGGCTAGTGTGCCGGAACTATTTCGTGAGCGGGAGCAAAGCGTCGATTGGTGAGCACCGGAAGGAATTGCCTCACTTCGTCAATCCGTTTTTTGGACACCTTGGCCGTGGCGATTCCTTCGGTCTCATCGTTCAAAAATGCCGCGGGGATGCCCATAGGATCAAGGATTACCGAGTGCCCAATGCAGTGATCGCTGGACGTCCCTGCAGCAGCCACCCAACACGTATTTTCGATGGCGCGGGCAGTCAGCAACGCTTCCCAGTGCTCAATCTTGTGCTCGCCCTTAAACCAGGCCGCAGCCACGCAAAGCACGTCAGCACCCTCGTCAACCAGCGCGCGGGCTAGCTCGGGGAATCGAATGTCGTAGCACGTCATGATGCCCACACGCAGGCCTCCGATTTCAACTATGGTCACGCCACCGTCGCCCGCTTTAATGCGCTTGGATTCCTGGTAGGAAAACGCGTCGTAGAGGTGCAATTTGCGGTAGGTGCCCAGTACCTGACCGGACTCGTCTGCGGCCACCACAGTGTTGAATGGCCGGGTGTCTCCGCTGGGCTCGTAGCCGCCAGCGATCACGGCAATACCCAGTGTGCCTGCCAGCCGAGCTACGCCCTGAACAAATGGTGCCCATTCGGCGTCCACTGCTGCGCTGAAATCGTCCTTGACGGCGCCCACAGAAAACATGGATTCCTCAGGAAACACAATCAAGGAGGCGCCCGCTTCCTTGGCCTCCATGGCCAAACGGTGCATCACCCCAAGATTACTGGTGACGCTTCCGCCGGGGTTGAACTGTCCCACACTGAGCAACATTGCACACTCCTTCGCTTGGCCCAGGCGGAGAACCAAGTGGCCCATGCCGCCTACGCCCCAGCATAACCAAGCTAGCCGTTGATTAGATCATGAACCACAATGGTCTGGTCTCGGTCCGGCCCAACGCCGATGGCCGAGAATCTGGTTCCGGACATGGCTTCCAACGCCAGCACATACGTCTTGGCGTTGGCGGGCAGGTCATCCAGGGTGCGTGCACCGGTGATGTCCTCCGTCCAGCCGTCAAAGTACTCGAAGATGGGCTTGGCGTGGTGGAAATCAGTCTGCGTCATCGGCATTTCATCGTGCCGCACACCGTCCACATCGTAGGCAACGCAGACGGGGATTTGCTCGATGCCTGTGAGTACATCCAGCTTCGTCACAAAATAGTCAGTGAAGCCATTGACGCGGGACGCGTGACGCGCCAGCACCGCGTCATACCAGCCACAGCGGCGCGGTCGCCCGGTGTTGACACCAAACTCCCCGCCCTTCTTCTGCAGGTAATCTCCCATGTCATCAAAGAGCTCGGTGGGGAACGGGCCAGCACCAACGCGGGTGGTGTACGCCTTGATAATTCCCACGGCACGGTTGATTCGGGTGGGGCCGATACCGGAGCCCACCGAGGCTCCACCCGCAGTGGGGTTCGATGACGTAACAAAGGGATAGGTGCCGTGATCCACATCCAGGAAGGTGGCCTGGCCACCCTCCATCAGCACTACTTTGCCTTCATCCAGCGCCTGATTCAGCACGTAGGTGGAGTCGATCATCAGCGGCCGCAAACGCTCCGCGTAGCCCAGAAAATACTGAACGATTTCTTCGGTTTCAATGGCTCGGCGGTTGTACACCTTGACCAGCAGTTCATTTTTTTGCTTCAGCGAGCCCTCAACCTTTTGACGCAAGATCGACTCGTCAAAAACGTCCTGCACGCGGATGCCCAGGCGAGCAACCTTGTCCATGTAGGCAGGGCCGATTCCACGACCTGTGGTACCAATGGCACGTTTGCCGAGAAAGCGTTCGGTGACCTTATCCAGGACCTGGTGATAGGGAGCCACCAGGTGGGCGTTGGCCGAGATGCGCAGCTTGGAAGTATCGGCGCCGCGAGCCTGGAGACCGTCGATTTCTTCGAATAGGGCTTCCAAGTTGACCACGCAGCCATTGCCGATCACCGGAATTGCGTTGGGGCTCAGGATTCCAGCAGGCAGGAGTTTGAGTTCGTATTTTTCACCGCCGACGACGACGGTGTGCCCAGCGTTGTTGCCGCCATTGGGCTTGACTACGTAGTCGACGCGGCCGCCGAGCAGGTCCGTTGCCTTGCCCTTGCCTTCGTCGCCCCACTGAGCTCCGACAATTACGATTGCTGGCATGGGATCCTCCCCCATTCGTCGGGCGCGACCTTCGGCGAAAAGCCACCAGGCACGCCACACATGAAAATGCCCTCGACCGTGACGCTTTCATGTTTTGCAACGCGAATCGGCACAGTAACGAGGCCCTTACCGATCAAGTTTAGCGTGGACTAGCCTCTTGTGACGTATCCAAGCTGCTTGTCCACGGGGTGGGCCAGGGGTTCACCAGCCATGAATCGCTGCAGATTGGCGGCAAACTGCTGAGCCAAGGTGTTGCGCCAACCTGCCACATCGCCAGACATGTGTGCGGAGAGGTGAACGTTCTCCAGCGAGAAGAGCGGGCTGCTTACTTTCAGAGGCTCCTCCGTGACTACGTCTAAAGTTGCTGAGGCAATCGTCCCCGCACGTAGCGCGTGGATGAGTGCGTCCTCGTCTACCAGTTGCCCACGGCCCACATTGATCAACTGCGCCGTGGGCTTCATGGCTGCAAGCACGGATGAGTTGATCATCTTCCGTGTCTGGTCCGTCAGCGGCGCCACGGCGATCACGTGGTCAGCCCAACCCACGTGCGCAGCTAGGTCTGGGCTTGCCACTACGGTGCCAAAATCTGGATCATTTTCCCGCGCGGTTCGGCCCACGCCGCGTACTTCCATGCCCACGGCCTTGAACAGCGCCGCAATCGTTCGTCCAATTCCACCGGTGCCAACGATCAGGGCTCTGGATCCACGGGTCAGCGTGGTTTCGCGGTGCTTCCACACCCGCTTCTTCGCCAATTCGTGGCTCACGTACAACTGCTTGTCGTGAGCCAGTACGGAGGCCAGAGCGAACTCAGCGATGGGCACGTCAAAAACTCCAGCCGCGTTGGTAAGCGGAATATCCGACGCCGCAAATTCATCAAACAAGATCGCGTCAACACCAGCCGCCGCAACGTGCACCCATTTCAGTTTCTTGGCAAAAGGCCACGCCTGCCGAAGGGCTGAGGAGAAGAAATCCCACAGCAACAGCACCTCCGCGCCCTTGATGGCACTCGGCAACTCATCAGCATGGACAAGTTCGACGTCGGCCAATTGCCGCAGGTGCGCCAGGTTGTAGGGTTCAGGGGTCCCCGGCGCCGTCAGAATAACCAACGTGGGCTTGGGCGTTGGCAAGGTCCGGGTATCGGCAGGCATCCGTCCACGCTAGGGAAAGGCACCCCACAGTGTCAAAGCGCACCAAGAGAAACGCAAATTGCTGACAAGAGGCGGCGACTTATGCGGACGGGGCCCTTGGCCAGGGGTACGCTCGCCACATGAGTGCTGTAGATCTTCCTAACAACACCGCCTCGAGCGCCTTGGACGGACTTCGCCGCGCTGGCGTCGAGGTTGATACTTCCAGCAGGCGGCTAGCCGAATACAGCTATGACGCGTCCAATTATCGCGTCCCGCCGCAGGCAGTCATTTTTCCCCGGACGGCCGAACAAGTTTCCACAGTTGCCAAAATTGCCCATGATCACGGGCTGGCCCTCACGCCTCGTGGCGGGGGCACATCCATGGCTGGAAATGCGGTGGGCCACGCGCTTATTCTGGACTTTTCGCGCTACATGACGGCCATTGGCCCCGTGAACGTGGCCGATCGGCGCGTGCGCGTTGAACCCGGAGTGGTGCTGGCTACACTGTCTAACCACGTGGAGCAAGAGACGTCCGGGGCGCTAACTTTCGCACCCGATCCATCCAGCAAATCCCGCGCAACCGTAGGCGGAGCGATTGCCAACGACGCTTGCGGAAATCACTCCGTGCGGTACGGCCGAACTACTGATCACGTCTGTGAGCTTGAGTTGGTCACGGTACGGGGGTTCCGGCTCACGGCAACTGCTACAGAACTGGTTGCCACCAACCCAACGGATCATGCCGCTGCAGCGGAAGCTGCCCGAATCTCAGGTGAGTTGAAGGACTTGGCGGCCCAGAATCTGGCTCGGTTCCGCCTGGAATTGGGGCAGATCCCCCGGCAGGTTTCCGGATATCACCTAA
>JABBNV010000017.1:8786-13056 GCA_019352125.1 Acidobacteriota bacterium
TTACCGGAACACCATTTCAATGTGGCCCGGGCCTTGGTAGGTACCGAGGGGACAGTGGCAGTAGTAGTGGCCGCCACCATGTCCTTGGTGGCCAAGCCAGCCAAAGCGTTGCTTCTGTGTTTGGGTTACGACAACGTGGTGAATGCAGCGCGGGACGTCCCCACAATTCTCACGTTCGCCCCGGCTGCCATTGAGGGAATCGATCAGGCCATCGTGGCCACCATGCGTCACCGCCGCGGCGAGTCCTCCGTGCGTGGCCTGCCGGAAGGCAACGCATGGCTCTACGTTGATTTGGACGGGGACGACGACGCTTCCGTACTAGCCGCCGCCGAGGAGTTACGCCTCACGCTGCTCCGTGACGGGCACGCAGTGGACGGCAAGGTGTTGCCGGACGCCGGCGAGCGCGCCTCCTTGTGGCGGGTGCGCGAGGACGGTGCAGGGCTGGCGTCGAGACTGTATACCGGTGGGGAATCGTGGCCCGGCTGGGAAGACTCCGCAGTAGCCCCGGAGAAGTTAGCGGATTATCTGGCTGACTTTCAAGAGCTCCTGGCTGCGCATGCCCTGCACGGCGTGATGTATGGCCACTTTGGGGCTGGGTGCATGCACATACGGATCGACTTCGATCTCCGCAGCGATGCGGGCCGAGCAGTATTTGCTGCCTTCATGCCAGATGCCGCACGATTGGTAGTACGACACGGCGGCTCACTCTCCGGTGAACACGGAGATGGCAGGGCCAGATCCGCGCTGTTGCCCATCATGTACAACCCCAGAATGCTGGCCGCCTTCGCCACCTTCAAAACTATTTGGGATCCTGGAAACCTGCTCAACCCCGGCTCGATAGTGGATCCGGTGCCCCTAGACGCGGACCTGGCATTGGCTGGTGTTCCCGAACGCGGCTGGCGCACCTCCTTTGAGCTGGAACCGGCAGGCGGTCAGGATCCCTTCGTTCACGCAGTGCAGGGATGTGTTGGCATTGGCCGGTGCCGCAGCCACTCTGGCGGCGTGATGTGCCCCAGCCACCGCGCCACCGGGGATGAGAAGGACTCCACCCGTGGCCGGGCCCGAGTGCTTCAGGAGATGGTGCGCTCCGCGCCCTCCGTTGCTGATGGATGGAAGTCAACCGACGTCCGTGAAGCTCTGGACCTCTGTCTGAGTTGCAAGGCCTGCTCTACTGACTGCCCAGTGGGTGTGGACATGGCCACCTATAAGTCCGAGTTCTTTGACCACTACTACGCTCACAAGCTGCGCCCGCGTTCCCACTATTCGCTGGGATGGCTGCCCCGGTGGCTCAAGCTGGCGGGACGGATCACTCCCCTGATTAATGCCGTGATGGCTGGACTAGCTGGGAAAATCCTGGCCAGGGCAGCCGGGCTGACGGATCAACGTCCCTTTCCAGTCTTTGCCCCCAGCACGGCATGGCGAAAAGAACTCACCTGGCCAAAACCGGGCAGCGAAAACGCAGGAGCCGACGTCGTGCTATTCGTTGACACTTTTACGCGCGGGTTCCGGCCCGAGGTAGCTGGTGCAGCTCAACGGGTGCTAGCCAGCGCAGGGAAAACCACCGAATGCACGGCCCAGGCATGTTGCGGCCTGACGTGGACCTCCACCGGGCAACTGGGAACTGCCAAACAACTTCTGCGTAAGGCCGCCGCGCTGCTGGACGATGGCACTGACCGCCCCATTGTGGTGCTGGAACCCAGTTGCGCGGCGGCCCTAAAAAAGGACTTGCCTGAACTGGTCCAGACCGACGTGGCCCGACGCGTAGCTGCCCGGGTAAGAAGTTTTGCCACCGCTGTGACAGAGCTCAGCGCGGCGGGTTGGCAGCCCACCTGGGCCAATGGGACGCCACCGAACAGCGTCACAGTTCAAACACACTGCCACGAGTATTCAGTGTTTGGCGAGGACACCCAGCTGGCGGCGCTGGCCGCTGTAGGC
Organism: Acidobacteriota bacterium; assembly: GCA_019352125.1. Classification (GTDB taxonomy): domain Bacteria; phylum Actinomycetota; class Actinomycetes; order Actinomycetales; family Micrococcaceae; genus JABBNV01. Next base: position 10,722 of record JABBNV010000017.1, read on the forward strand.
ATCGCCAACGTCCGCCAGGCTACTGGATGTTGCGGCGTGGCCGGGAACTTCGGGTTCGAGGCCAATCACTATGACATCAGTATGAAAGTTGCGCAGCAGGCACTGATCCCAGCCTTGCAGGCAAGCGCAGCCGAAACTCCCATCTTGACCGATGGATTTAGCTGCCAAATGCAGGTCAAGGCGCTGGAGCCCGGCCGCGCAACCAGTCATCTAGCCCAATTGTTGGATCCCTGACGGGCGTGTCGAGCGGCCTACTTCTCGGCGTCCAACGCAGCCTTGGCGGTAGGGTCCGAGTCCGCGAGGAAAGCCGCAATGCGTTCCGGCTCTTCGGGTTCACCAATGGCTGACGCGGCACGGCCCAGGGCATAGAGCGCGCGGAGGAATCCGCGATTGGGCACATGCTCCCACGGGATGGGACCAGTCCCGCGCCAGCCACTGCGTCGCAGCGCGTCGAGGCCCCGGTGGTACCCCACCCGGGCATAGGCATAGGAGTCAATGGTGCGCCCCTCTGCCCATGCCTCATCGGCCAGGATTGCCCATAGCAGTGACGAGGTGGGGTGTTGCTCCACCAGGTCAAGTGCCTCGGCACCACCATCCAGCGCGGAATCGATCTCCGGCTGTTCCGGTAACAGAGTTGGCTCGGGCCCCAACAGGTTTTTGCGGAACGAATCGCTCACTTGACGGACTTGCCAGCAGAGCCAAGCTCAGTGGCCGCGGTGACCACACGTGCGGCCAAACCCTTTTCAGCAGCGGCACCCCAAACGCGCGGGTCGTACACCTTCTTGTTGCCAACGTCGCCGTCAACCTTGAGCACGCCGTCATAGTTGGTAAACATGTGGCCAGCCACCGGACGCGTGAAGGCGTACTGGGTGTCAGTGTCAATGTTCATCTTGATCACGCCGTAGGAGACAGCGTCCATGATTTCCTGCTCAGTGGAACCAGAGCCACCATGAAACACCAAGTCAAAGGGGCTGTTCTTGCCGATCTTGGCACCCACCTGCTCCTGAATGTCCTTGAGGATCTCCGGGCGCAGTTTTACATTGCCTGGCTTGTACACGCCATGTACGTTTCCGAAGGTCAGTGCCGTGATGTAGCGGCCATTTTCTCCGGAGCCCAAGGCCTCAACCGCCGCAAGTCCGTCCGCCACGGTGGTGTAGAGCTTGTCATTAATGGCGTTTTCCACACCGTCTTCTTCGCCACCAACGGCACCGATTTCAACTTCCAAAATGATGTGTGCGGCGGAGGTGCGGGCCAGCATTTCGCGGCCAATCCGCAAGTTTTCTTCCAGCGTCTCGGCGGAACCATCCCACATGTGGGAATTGAAGATCGGATCTTTACCGGACTTGACGGCCGCTTCGGAAGCAGCCAACAGCGGAAGCACAAAGTCATCCAGCTTGTCCTTCGGGCAGTGGTCCGTGTGCAGAGCCACGTTGATCGGGTAATTCTTGGCTACCTCGCGGGCAAAAGCAGCAAAGCCCAGGGACCCCGCAACCATGTCCTTCACGCCAGCGCCGGACCAGTAGGCAGCACCACCGGTGGAAACCTGAATGATGCCGTCGGAACCAGCATCTGCAAAGCCCTGTAGTGCCGCATTAAGTGTCTGGGAGGAGGTGACGTTCACCGCGGGGTAAGCGAACTTACCGGCCTTGGCGCGATCGATCATTTCCGCGTACTGATCTGGTGTTGCTATGGGCATGAAATGCTCCTTGACTGCTAACGGTGAAGGTATTGGCTCTCGGCCAACACCGCGTGGCTGATTTCATTCTAGTCAGTGACCGCGCCACCGCGACTGTCTATGACGCGGTGGCACCGCAGAAGCGCACAATGGCTGCAGTCCGGGCCCCGTGGGAACCCGAGCTGCAGCCATTGACAGGCGCCTAGCGCCGGTTCACTGAATGCACTAGTGCTGCCAGTGGCCGCCGTGACCCTTGCTGGCCAAAGCCGCTGCCACGCGGTAGCTCATGGAGCCAACTCCCGTGACGTCGTCGTAGCCCTTAGCCGTCACCAAGGAGGTGTCCTGATCCAAAGTCAACAGGAATCGGCTGCCCGAGCGCTTGCTGGTGTACGCCAGGAACGTCGGGTGAGCCGTCGGCTTGACATCATTGAACGCCTTCTTATCCTTCTTGGCCGTTTGGTACAGCACCGGGTTGGCGAAACCAAGGGTGGTGTTATCCACCTGCTGAGCTACTGCTATCTGGGCAGCGGTCAGCGGCGAAGCCAGTGACGTACCGCCATAGGTTTCCGTGGTGTACGGATCCGTGCTGAGCGTCGTGTCGTTATTGATGGGGCTCAGGCCAATGACGTAGCCCGTGTAGGGATCAGCCAGGGAAGAAAC
>JABBNV010000017.1:13066-16198 GCA_019352125.1 Acidobacteriota bacterium
GGGAGACGCGCTTGCCTTGCGCCAGCCCGGCCGGAACCACGCCTGCCTGGTAGAACGGCTGGTCAAACACAGCACTCACGCCACCGCCAGCGCCACCACCGTAGAGATTGCCCGGGAGCGGTGCAGAGTAGGAGCTAGTGCCGTCGGCGTTGGTAACAATCTTGTCCAACACTCCACCCCAGCCGGTTTCCATCACGTACTTTCCGTGCTTGTCTACCGCTAGCGAGGTTCCACCCACCGAGGTTACCCACGGTGAACTAGCCGGGAAATCAGGTGACGCGTAACCCAAACGTCCCGCTTCGTCACCATTGTCACCGCTGGAGAAGTACAGGCCAATGCCCTCACCGGCCGCCTGCAGGTGAATATTGACGGCTCCGGCAATTGAATCCGCCGGAAGGGCCTCACCGGCGTTGCCGTAGCTATTGGAAACGATGTTGGCCAGCTTGTGGTCAAGAATCTTGGACATGGCTACATCCAGCCCTCCGCCACAGTTGCTGCCTCCAACGTAGAGAATGTTGGCGCCGGGTGCCATACCGTGCACAGCATCAACGTCCAGAGCCTGCTCACCCTGCCAGCCACTGGGGCCGCCACAGGCCTTCTGGTCTACAAAGTCAGCGGGCTGGGCGCCAGCGTCCTTGTAGGTGGTGGTGTTCATCAGCGGGAGGTTGTTCGCGGCAGAAAACGCGTTCACGTCTGCCAACATGGTGGGCGAGTTGTACGCGTCAATGATGGCTACGGTTTGGCCGTGACCATCAGCGGTGTTGCCGTGATTTCCGTGGTCGTCCTGATGGCCGCCGTTGATGGAGCTGAGTCCGTAGGCCGATTGCAATTGCTGGGGCGTATACCCACACAGGTAGGTGGGTGCTTTGCTTTTACCGTAGGCCGTAGGAATGCTGTCCACATTCTGCTTGTAATACGTGGAGCACTCGCTGGAGTTCACCGGAGCCTTGTCCGGTGCAGCAATATCTACCTGGGTTGATTTTGTCTTAACGCCCTTTGACGAATCGTCGTCCCCTTGCTTAATATTGTGCGGCCGGGTCATGAACCGGCTGGTGTCAATAGTAATTCCGGAAACCTTACTGGCAACGGAAGCCGGCAGCGTGGGGGCAACGTCCGGTCCAACGAGCGTCTTGCCAGCAACGTTGTAGTTGTGCAGTGAGGTGCCCATGGCTGCGTTGACTTGAGCTGCCGTGCCTCGGAACACCACATACTGGCGGCTGTCCGGGACTGCGCTAATGGTCAATCCCAGCGACTTCAAGTGATTGACGACGACGTCAGAATCTGCCTGCGTGGGGGAAAACCTCGCGATCCAAGCCTCTGGGCTGAGCCAGTGCTGGTACTGGGGGTTACCAGGGGTCGACACTGCCTGCGCCAATGCAGCCGCACCCTTGGCGTCCCGCAGGGGCAAGTACACCTCCCCCTCAACACTGGTATCTGCCGGAGCGGCGCCTTGGTCATTGGCGGCCTGCGCCCACGTTGGCACGGCCCCGGGGAAGCTGTTGGACGGTGATGGCGGGGTGGCCATGGCCGCGGTGACACCTAACGTGGCGGCACAGGCTGTTGCCGCACCGATCGCGAGGATTTTAGTGAGCATGCTGCGATGCGGCAGTTGATTTACCATGCTGATTCTTTCGCTAATGAGGCGCCCTTTGCGCCCACACGCTCTCGACTCTAGACGGCCAACAGGCTCAGGGATAGCACTTTTGCACAGAAAATTACCGTTGGGGACACAATTTACACACAGGAAATGACTCTATGGTGCACTCCTTGGTCATCTGCTGTGTTCACCTCCTGTGCAACCACGCTGCACTCAGACTGGCTGCGAAAAGACGTGCCGACGAATCCATGCGTGCATGGCGATAGCCGCCGCGGCCGAGGCATTGATGGAGCGGGTGGAACCAAACTGCGCGATGGACAGTGTCGCCTCCGCGCTTTGATGCACCTCGTCCGTCAAGCCTGGCCCTTCCTGGCCAAAAACCAGCACACAATCCCGCGGAAAGTCGTACGTTTCCATCGGCACCGAGTCAGGGAAGTTATCGATGCCAATCACAGCCAGGCCCTCGGACTTTGCCCATTCCACAAATTCCTCCACCGTGGGGTGGTGGCGAACATGCTGATACCGGTCGGTAACCATGGCACCGCGCCGATTCCACCGCCGTCGTCCAATAATGTGAACTTCCTTAGCCATAAAGGCGTTGGCGCAACGAACGACGGAACCGATGTTCAGATCATGCTGCCAGTTCTCCACCGCTACGTGAAAATTGTGGCGCCGACTATCCAAATCCGCCACAATCGCGTCCATCCGCCAATACCGGAAGGCATCCACCACGTTGCGTCGGTCCCCATCCCGCAACAGTTCTGGATCCCACCGCTCCCCCTCGGGCCACGGGCCCTCCCACGGACCAACACCCACTTCCTGCAGAGCCTCTGGCAGGTGCGGTGCACCGTCTTCTTGGACTGCGGATCCCTCGGGGGTATTGATGGCGTACTCCTTGGCGGCTGCGCAAGCGCTCGGTGCGATGCTCCTGACTTCCTAGAATACTTCGGCCAGCGAAGTGAACAGTTTCAAGAACCGCTCCCGCGGTGACAAACTAGGAACAGATTGAATCGGCAACCTCAGGAGCACTCATGGCAGACATCACGCAACGTAAGCCGCAGGACATTGAATGCTGGCTGACGGACATGGACGGCGTGCTGGTGCACGAAAACCACGCAATTCCCGGAGCAGCCGAGCTGATTCAGCGTTGGGTTGATACGTCGAGGCGTTTCTTAGTGCTCACCAACAACTCCATTTACACCCCGCGGGACCTCTGCGCACGGCTGAAGGCCTCCGGTTTGGAAGTGCCAGAGGAGAACATCTGGACCTCGGCGCTGGCCACGGCCCAATTTCTGAAGCAACAAATGCCGGGCGGGCGCGCCTATGTGATCGGCGAGGCGGGATTGACGACGGCGTTGCATGAGTCCGGCTTCATCCTCACCGATCAGGATCCGGACTATGTGGTACTGGGTGAGACGCGCACCTATTCCTTTGAGGCCATCACAAAAGCGATCCGTCTGATCGCCGATGGCGCCCGCTTCATCGCCACCAACCCGGACGCAACGGGGCCTTCCAAGGAGGGCCCGATGCCCGCA